>JACRDE010000485.1 GCA_016212935.1 Desulfomonile tiedjei
CTGAAGGCATGCTGGATACGGACCTTGAAGAGATGTTCATGGATAGACTGTCACAGTGTGCGCTCCACCGAGCCTATGACACCATGGATGGCGTGATGGAGTTTGCCAGAGAAAAACAGGTGCCGTTTCTGAATGCTCTTGAAGAGAGAAGCGCATTTCTGAAGAGTAATACAGGATGGCTCCTCAATAGACTGCGAATAGCGTTTGTGAGCGCCCTTCGCAAAGTGAGAGGCCGTGTGAGACTTCTCGCATATCTAATTTCTAGAGCGGCTTAGCTTTGGGGAGTCAAAATGTCGCAGCCCGCTGTGCTGGTAATTTCATGCGATAAATACGCGGATATGTGGAATCCTTTCTTTCAGCTTTTTTGGAAAAGATGGCCGGACTGCCCTTATCCAGTATTCCTCGGAACCAATTACAAGACTTTCGAGTTCAACGGTGTGACCTCGATCCCGGTGGGAGAAGACAGAACCTGGGCTCAGAATCTGCATCTCATGCTCGATGTCATCGATTCTCCTCGGATCATAATGTTTCTTGAAGATTTCTTGATGACTCGAGACGTGAACACGGATGCGATCCGCAATATGGTTAAGGTCGCCGAGCAATACGATCTGGGTTGTCTCAGGCTGCATCCCCTTCCACCTCCTACAAGGCAACTGCGCGAGTTTCCGGGAATCGGCGTGATTCAACGCGGCGACGATTGGCGGGTTTCTACTCAGACGGCAATCTGGGATGTGAAGCTGCTTCGGTCCCTGGCTTGGCCCGGATTGACCGCCTGGGAATTTGAAACGATCGGCAGTCTTGTCAGTGACACAATGCAGCATACTTTCTGGAGCGTGTATGAGCCGGTAATAGACTACCGCAACGGTGTTGTCTTGGGCCAATGGGTACCTGAAGGGCTCGAAGTTTGCCGTGAAGCCGGAGTGGAAGTGGATCTCAGCAGCCGAGCCTCAGTTAGTCATGCCGAACTCTTGGCCCAATCGCCACAGTCCCCCTGGAGCCTCAGTCAATTCCTGGGAGCTATCCTTCCTAATTCAATGCGGCGGACCATAATTCGCTGGCTCAGGCTAAGTCGGAGAGAATTCTACCTGGGCCAGATGTTGAAGGAAGCCGGCCTTCAACGGCCGGATAGTCTAAAGTAATGCCGAAGGCGCTGGTAAAACGCAAAGCAAAGCCGGACAGGGCGATCTTTGTCGTTTCCGTCGACACTGAACTGGCTTGGGGATCGTTCGACCATGGCGGACTTGAGAATTACGTCGGGCATTACGCCCAAGAGCGTGAAATAATAAGAAAACTGCTCGATCTGTTTGGGTGTTATGATATCAGTGCCACTTGGGCCGTTGTGGGGCATTTGTTCCTTGAGCGCTGTGCCAGAGAAGGGCCCGACAGCCATAATCACGTTTTGCAGCCCGAATACAGTTGGTATCCGCAGGGTTGGCTGAGCCACGATCCCTTTTCCAATGCTGAATCTGAGCCTTTCTTTTACGCACCGGACATAGTTGATGCAATTGTCGCCTCCCGCCAGACCAACGAAATAGCATCTCACACATTCACTCACGCTATACTGGGAGACCCGGAATGCGCCAGGGAAGTTGCTCGTTCCCAGCTCGCGGAATGCCGGGTTTTGGCAAAGCAAAAGGGCCTGGATCTGTTTTCCGTGGTTTTTCCACGGAATTCGGTCGGACACCTGGACGTGCTGTGCGAAGAAGGATTTCTCTGTTTTCGAGGAGTTGAGCGCAACTGGTACCATGGCCTCGGACTTTCCCGCAGGCTTAACAAGCTTTGTCACTTCATTGACAGATTCCTGGCGATCTGTCCGCCCGTGTATGATGAGGTGGATTGCTATGCATGCGAGTCCGGTTCCCAGTGGCTGGTGGATTTGCCTGCTTCAATGTTTTATGTTCCTTTCGGCGGCCTTTGGAGCCTTGTCAACATTTCGGCCCGCGTGCGTCAGGCTCGGAAAGGGCTTAGTGAGGCCGTCAGGAAGAAAGCCGTTTTTCATCTGTGGTTCCATCCTGTAAATCTGGCCTCTTCTCCTTTGCTGCTCGGAGGGCTTGAGGAGATATTCTTCCTGGTCAATGATCAGATCAAGCAAGGTAATATGACCTCCATGACAATGTCCCAAACAGCATCTCACATAACTGCAGGACTGTAGAATACTAAGACCCCTTTCGTCCCCGCCTTTCCATATGAGGTGAAATCGCAATTGACGCGCAATTGCTCTTCGGTTTCTGTTCTGGTTCTGGCTTGTTGCGGAACGGAGCAGTACGCTCTCATAAACTCGCTTGCTGGAGTGTGCTGCATCAGAGGAATAGTGCTTGAACGTCGGGGGAACGTCCTGGGAAAGGTCTTCGTTAAGCGTATAAAGCGGCTCGGGCCTCTGGTAGTACTCGATCAACTGATTTTCAAGGTGCTGGACGTTTTTGTCTTTCGTCCCAATGCCGAATCGAGGGCTAGCGAGCTTCTGGATGCAGACGTGTCGTTCGACGAGAACAAGTTCGAGAACGCCAGAATACTCCGAACCAGATCAGTAAACTCGCCGGAGGTCCTGAATCTCGTCAGCGGAGCGAGACCTGACGTCGTGGTTGTCTCCGGAGTTTCCATCCTGGGGAACGATCTCCTCGATCTGTTGAGAGGCGTACCGATAGTCAATATCCATTGCGGGATCACCCCACGATATAGAGGTACTCACGGAGCATTCTGGGCGGTGGTGAACGGAGATTGGGACAATGTCGGCGTGACTGTGCACTTGATCGACAAGGGAGTGGACACCGGGCCAATCATCGATCAGGAAAACATCAAAGTGGACCATCATGACAACCCGCGGACCCTTGCTTTCAAACAGAACGCAGCTGGCATTCGACTGGTCGGTAAAGCACTTTCCGATATCAAACCCGGGGAGACCGCAATAATGCAGCGCCCTGATCTAGACAGTCGAGTTTATTCGTCTCCAACAATTACGGCCTATCTGCGCTACAGAAGCCGCATGAAAGAACGCTTTTCACCCTGATTCAGCGATCCAGGTCTCTAATATGATTTTATCTCCAACCTGTAAGATCTGGGGAATCTTCTTTGTTTGAGAAAGATTCGTCCCTTTCTGAATGCGTACTGGCATGAATCCGAAGCTCGTTCACGTTTGCACTGTGCCGATTACGCTCAAACTGTTCATGCGCGGCCAAATTGATTACGTAAAGACAAGCGGCTTCGAGATTGCGGCCGTGGCGGCTCCAGGTTCTGAACTCCAGGAGGTCGCTGCTCGTGACGGAATCGAGGTCTATGCGATTCCGTTTGCCAGAAGGCCGGCACCGTTTAGGGACGCTCTTTCTTTGTTACGTCTTTTCCTGCTGTTTCTTCGGGTTAACCCTACAATTGTGCATTCTTCGACCAGCAAAGCCGGGCCTCTTGCAATGGTTGCAGCTTTTCTGGCAAGGGTCCCGGTAAGGATTTATACTCTGCGCGGAGTAATGACAGACCGTAGAAATGGCCCTATGAAAGCTGTCCTTGGAGCTTTGGAATGGATGGCCTGTCACTGTGCTCATCGGGTAATCTCAGTCAGTCCGTCAGTGTCCCAGTCTGTGGTTTCGTCAGGACTCTGCCCGCCTCACAAGATAAAGGTACTTGCACGCGGCAGCAGTAATGGGGTAGACGCGGAAAATCGGTTCAACCCAGAACTGGTGGGAGAGCGTAGAATAGTGGAATTGCGACGAAATCTCAATTTAGATGCAGCGACTAAGGTTGTGGGGTTCATCGGGCGACTGGTGGCAGGGAAGGGAATAGCAGATCTGGCTTCTGCATGGCAAAGGATCAGGACCGAGCGAAAGGACGTTGTATTGCTCATTGTAGGCCACAGCGAGGAACAAGCGCCAGTGCTACCGCGCATTATGCAGGAATTCAAGGCAGACCCTCGCGTGATAATGACGGATTTCGTCAAGAACGAGGAATTGCCGGCGTACTACGGCCTCATAGACGTGATAGCGTTTCCGACAGAGTCCGAAGGTTTTCCGAACGTTCCTCTGGAAGCCGCATCTATGGAAGTTCCTGTTGTGGCGACCAGTGTTACTGGTTGTGTGGATGCGATCGTGGACGGAGTGACAGGAACTCTGGTCACATCTGGCGATGCTGAACGTCTGGCTCAAGCCGTGTTGCTGTATCTGGCGGACTCCAAGCTTTGTTCCTCGCACGGTAGAGCGGCTAGAGAAAGGGTTCTCAAGGATTTTCGACCTGAGGTCATATGGAGATCGCTTCTGGAAGAGTACGTTCAGCTTCTCGAGGGAAAAGGAATACGCTCATCAGAAGTGAACTGAATTTAGACCACCGGATTCTGTTTCGCAAATTCTTCCACCCAGATTTCGCTTTCGGCGTTCTGAATAACCTGGACTCACCTACTTTTCCCCACGGTGAATGAGCACGCACAGGTAATGAACAGCATTCTTGATGGCCAGCAGCAAGCGGTCGAGGCGGACCCAGGGCTCAATATCTTGTCCGTAGATCTGGAATGTTGGGAACAACTTGTTCACAGAAAGCTTACGAATCAGCTGATCCCCTGCTCGGAATCGTTGGTCCGAAGCACGAGTTTCTTGCTGAATCTATTCCGGGAAAAGGATGTGAGAGCAACCTTTTTCGTGGTTGGATACGTCGCAGAAGCTTTTCCGGAGCTCATCAGAAGAATTAATCTTGAAGGCCATGAAATAGCAAGCCATGGGTACAGCCATCTCACGATTGACATGTTGTCGCCGGAGCGATTTCGTGAAGAGATCCGCCGGTCGTCGTCTGTATTAAGATCTTTGACAGGTGACAGCGTAAAGGGCTTTAGAGCACCTGAATTCAGCCTCGGACCAGGCACACATTGGGCCATGGAAATATTGGCCCAGGAAGGCATAGAATACGACAGCAGTGTTGTTCCGTGCTCCGGTCGCAAGCATGGTGTGGCGGGATTTTCTCGTGGGTCGGTTCGACTAACCGCTGGCCCATATTCCATTTTGGAGGTGCCACCTTCTACGATAACCGTTCTCGGCAGGAACCGCCTTGCTGCCGGAGGCAGCTACTTCAGGCTGCTCCCATATTTCTTGATTAAGCGAATTGTACGACGGGTTAACAGGGACGGATTTCCTTTCGTGATGTATTGTCATCCTTATGAATTTTCCTCTGAAAGACTTGGCTTGCAAGATGACGTAAAAAGCCGATCAAGGTTGGCAGCAACCGCCTTGGAATTCAAATACAACCTTTTCCGAAAGACGATGCGGTATAAGCTATCCAGATTGCTGGATGAATTCAGATTTGCCCCTTTCAGGGAGGTGTTGGCTCATGCTCTCAGGAAATGAGGGCGCTCGGACGTACTTCGATCACGTGCCCAGGCAATGGGACGCGATATATTCCCATGAGAATCGCCTGATGTACGCTCTCAACAGATTGCTGAGGAAAGGAATATTCGAGCGGCACGAGCTGACGTTCGGGAAATGTGGGGATATCCCCGGAGCGAGTGTCTTGGATTTGGGTTGCGGTACGGGCCGATATAGCGTGGAATTCGCAAGACGTGGGGCATCCACGGTTTTGGGCGTGGATTTTGCTCCATCTATGGTGGAGTTTTCCCGGCGTATCGCCCGGGACATGGGAGTCGCGGATCGATGCGAGTTCATTTGTGGAGATGTTCTGACGGTTCCAACGGATCAGCCCTTTGATATTGTGGCGGCACTAGGATTGTTCGATTATCTGGCCGAGCCGGAGCAGCTTATAAAGCGAATTTCGTGCCTGACGTCCAGAGTGTTTGTGGCCTCATTCCCGAGTTACGGTTTCCTGGGAAGGCTTCAGCGGAGAATCCGCTATGGATGGATCAAGAAATGCTCGGTTCACCACTATTCTCGAGCTCGTCTCCAGGAGTTGTTCTCCCCCAGTTTTCCGAGCTTTGAGATCGTTCCCATAACTTCAGGCTTTTTCGTCGCGGCCAAAAAGAGATAGACAAAAATGGACTTCAGTGGGATCTAACAGACGGGCGGTCACATGTGTGGAATAGCAGGCGGATGGACTTCCTCTGGCATCAGCAGTCGTGCTGTTGAGAAATCGCTGGACGCTATACGACACAGAGGCCCGGACGATTCGGGCATATTCTTTGAAGGACCGGTCTTTCTGGGCAACCGCCGTCTCTCGATTATCGACCTTGAAGGGGGTAAGCAACCGATTTCTAACGAAGACGGCTCCGTGTGGGTCGTTTTCAATGGGGAAATCTACAACTATCTGGAGCTCATTGCCGACCTCCGATCCAAGGGGCATGCATTCAGAACTCGGACCGACACCGAAGCCTTAGTACACCTGTACGAAGAGTACGGCACCAGCCTGTCCCAACGGCTCAGGGGAATGTTCGCTTTTGCCATCTGGGACTCCCGCGAGAGGCTTCTGTACCTGTCTAGAGATCGATTCGGCAAGAAGCCGCTTTATTACACACTAAGCGGCGAACAACTGCTATTCGCCTCCGAATTGAAGGCGTTGCGGCCTCTCGCTCAAGAGGTCGGCATCCAGTGGACCGTCAGAGATCAGGCGATTTTTGACTATTTGTCACTTGGCTTCGTTCCGCAACCTGAGACTCTTTTCGAGGATGTTTTCTCTCTGGGGGCAGGCGAATGGATGGTATACGACGGTGCGGAGCTCAAGATCGAAAAATACTGGAGCCTTCAATACGTCCCCAAGGCAGCTAAAGGCTACAAAATGGTCCTGGAAGAGGCCCGCAATCTAGTGGCCGAGTCTGTCAGGTTGCGTCTGCGCAGTGACGTTCCGCTGGGGGTATTCTTGTCGGGTGGAATCGACTCTTCTGTGATTGCGTACGAGGCAAGTCGGGCCCTTGGCGGTTCACTGAACGCTTTTACGGTGAAAATGCCCGACGAGTTGCTGGACGAATCGGACGTGGCGGCGCGCACCGCCAAGCACCTGAATATAAGGCATACAGTGTTGTCCCTGGAACTGGACCCGTTGAGCGACATCCAGGAAGTAGTGCGAGTATACGATCAGCCGTTTGCAGACCCAAGCGCAATCCCGTCTTTGAGGGTTTCCCGCCTTGCAGCGGAGCATGTTAAGGTTATTCTGAACGGTGACGGCGGCGATGAAGTTTTCGCTGGTTATCGTCGTTATCTGGCCGCCAGATACGGAAGCATGCTGGCCTGGTTGCCGGCTGCTGCATTGGCTGGCCTCGGTAGCCTCCTGCAGGGACGGGCTTCCAATCGACGGTCGATCATGGGCTTCATAGCTAGAACCCTCAGGGGTTTGGCCTGCGAGAGAGCGGAACAATACCTCAACTGGACCTTGGACATGCTTCGGCAAACCGATAAAGACAAGCTTTGGCTTCGCCCCGCCATGCGGCAGACCGAAGAATGGATCGATTCTGTTCTTCCGGAAGGTCTTTCTCCACTTGATACATTATTGTGCGGTGATGTGCGGATAATATTGCTCGGCGACTTGCTTGTGAAAATGGATATGGCCACGATGGCCGCTTCCATTGAGGCTCGATCTCCGCTGATGGATCATGAATTGGCCCAGTTTGCTGCAGGATTGCCGGACTCTTACAAGATAAGCAACGGAGTTACAAAGTCCGTCCTGAGAGATGCATACGCGGACATTTTGCCCCGGGAAGTCATTCGAGGCGGTAAACGCGGCTTTGAGCCTCCACTGACCAAGTGGTTGCGTAGTGAACTAAGGCCGCTGCTCATTGACTCACTGGGGTCCAATTCAGCTGAAGTACGGTCTTACATTGATGGCTCGTTCATTGACAGTCTGTTGCAGGGGAAAACCTTCATGCACGGGAACACTTCCACCCTTCTATACGCTCTGTTGGTTCTCGAATTGTGGATGAGATCCTTCAAGACGGCCTACAAGAGTGCCTAATGCAGCGACGAAGCGAGACGATGTTGCGATATACTCATGACTGACGAGTCCTGGAGCACAAATTTTGTCAGGTCGTTGTTTTTCGCTTATCCGCGGCGCAGCGCTATAGCATCCTTTTGCCTGATACTTTCGGGGCTTGCCGAAGGCGTGGGCGTTGCAAGCTTGTTGCCGGTTTTGTATCTGGTTCTCGGCCGGGACCCGTATTCAGGAAAAGAACTGGGAAGTCTTGTGGCCAAAGCATTTTCTATGGTGGGCCTCGAACCCACTTTTGAGATCCTTCTGGTGCTTATGGTCTGTATGATGCTCGTGAAGGGGGTCCTAGTTCTTCTTTCGCTCCGAGAGGTGGGATACACGGTCGCCCACGTAGAAGCAGATCTCAGGCTATCACTTATTCGTTCGTTGATGAATGCTCGCTGGCAGCATTTCGTGACTCTGCATGACGGCGCTATTGCAAACGCAATAACAAACGAGGCTGAAAGAGCCGCGTACGGTTATCGCCGCATCTGTTTCATAATAGGCTGCGCCGTGCAGCTGCTTGTCTATGCATTCATAAGCCTGGTGGTTTCGTGGCAAATGACGATTTTCGCTGCTGTAGCAGGATTGACAGTGGCCGCACTTCTCACTCGATTTGTTCGGATTACACGGGAAGCGGGGATAAGTCAGACTAACTTGCTCAGATCCGTATCGGCAAGGCTAGTGGACGGACTCCGATGTTTGAAACCCCTGAAAGCCATGGCATGCGAGCAATTACTGGGTCCGTTTCTCGAGTCCGAAATAAATGAACTGAAAGTCGCAAGGAGGAAGGAGATTTTTGGCATCGAGGCGCGCCACGCTCTTAATGAGCCGGTGGTAACTGTACTGTTGGCTTTGGGGTTGTTTATGGCCGTGACATATTGGAACGCTGATCTGGAAGCCATGATTGTGCTGGGGTTAGTCTTCTGGAGGGGACTAGGCCGCGTGGACGCAATTCAGGGGCAAATTCAAGAGTTGGCTCGGGTAGAGAGTGCGCTCAGATCTCTTCGCACCACTACGGAACAGGCTCGGCAAGAGAAGGAAAAATACACCGGAAAAACCCAACCGTCCCTGCGAACAGCCATTGCTTTGCGTGACGTGTCGTTCTCATACTCTGACAGGTCAGTGACCAATAATCTTACGCTGACAATTCCGGTGAATTCTTTCACAGCACTCATGGGGCCGTCGGGGATCGGAAAGACCACGCTCGCAGACATTGTAGCCGGTCTACTCCCGCCACAATCAGGTCTCGTTTGCGTGGACGGCGTGGCTCTTTCGGACTTGGATATGCGTGCCTGGCGTTCAATGATAGGGTACGTGCCTCAGGACACGGTGCTTTTTCACGATTCGGTTTTTGTGAACGTGGCCTTGGGAAGTCGAGATGTCACTGTCCCGGATGTGGAAGCAGCTTTGAAATCCGCTGAGGCCTGGGACTTTGTTTCTGAAATGCCGCAAGGTATTCATACACTGGTGGGAGAGCGAGGATCGATGCTGTCCGGCGGACAGCGTCAGAGAATAGCCATAGCACGCGCTCTTGTCAGAAAGCCAAAATTATTAATTCTGGATGAAGTGACATCTGCACTAGACCCGGAAACCGAGACAGCGATCTGCGCAACCCTGCAAAAACTCAAGGGAACCTGCACGATATTTGCCATTTCCCACCAAAGAGCCCTGGTGAACGTCGCGGACCACGTATATGTCATGTCCCGCAACGGTCTGGACTCTTGTGAGCCGAACGCGATCGAGCACTGGAAAACAGCTTACTAGCATCCCTCTGGTGATAACAGTTGAATGCCTACAATTTTGTAGAAGAATGACGGCACTGGAATGACCGCATTCCGTTAATCTTCGCGTCGTCATACCTGTTCAATCAGCGCCAACCAATCGCCAGGGGCAGTGGCGATGTGAATACCGGCGAAGGTAGAGCCGGTACTGTACTCAATGGGACCTGAATCTGCGGCACAGAGAACCCCGGTTGCGGCAAGAAAGGTATGGAAGCTGCCGTCGAACGGGGCATTGGAATAGGAGCCAACGCTGACGGGCCTACAGCGCCAGGGAATTGTGACAACTGGAAACTGGACAACTCCGGGAATGCGGGAACAGGCGAATACAACTGTGCAGCAAAGGCAAGTTCCTCATCGGAGAATCTTTCGCTCAGGTCAGCAAGCGGCAAAGTGGCAAGCGGCGCATTAACGACAGTAGACCTCGTTCCCAGAGAGGAAAGACTGACGGGCCCCTCAAACCGATCCGCTTCTTGAGGTTTGCCGTTACGCTTCGAGGAACTCGTTGAGATCCTGTCTGGCTGCTCTCGCAAGGCCGCGCTTCCATAGACATTCCCTATATGCTTAAGGCCGTCCAGCGCGGCTCGAGCTTCTGCAGCGCTAGTGTAAGGTCCTCCCACGACTGGATTTGAGTAGGAAGATCGACCGTCGACTACCATCAAATTGCCTGAGGGCCTCTGCAAAATGAAATAAGGAAACGCGTAAGCCGAATTCAACGAACCGGCCACCGCCAAAACTAGAAAAGCCATTAGTATTGGTTTAGTGCTCATTTCTTAAATCCCCTTCATCGCGACAAGCACGCCTCCCCCTCGTCTCACCGCCATTCACCCAACATCAATTCATCTGTGACTTAAGATAATCATTCCATTTAATGGGGCAATCGCACTATTGACCCAGACTTGTCGCTTGTGTCTCAAATCACAATTGCGTGCAAGACAATTCCTTCAAAAATGACAGTTCATACTCATGCGCATTTAAAGAAGTAAGATTGGGATGGCCCTCTTTAGTAAAGAGTTTCCCCCCGAACCCCCTTCCAGGAACTTCTTACAAGAAGTGCCTCCCCGATTTTACATATTTGAAAACGAAATGGTATGAATACGGAAACGGGGGCTTCCCAACCGTCACCGGTTCTAGTGTCCGCTGCGCCTTTCTCTCATGCTGCGCACATTTTCTTCGGTGGCCACGTCTCGAATCCTTTGGACTATTCTGGATGGGTTGTCGAGTATCTCGGTCTCCGGGAGGCGGATCACGATCCATCCCTGCTTTTGCAAGAGACTGTATTTGTCGTGCTCTTTGATTTTTGGCGTTTGCTTCTCTTCACCTGAGCATGTAATGGCAATCCTATGATACCCTTGGCCGTTTGCACGCGGCCAAAACAGAGCGAAATCCACCCAGCACCCATTTTCTCCGGACTCGCTATCCTGCACGCGAAACTTTGGAATCAGGCGACAGCACTGACTTGTTGCCTCATTGTCGAACACCTTCGAGTGAGCCCACCATTCCAGCCAGGTCAAACCAGCTGCCGATGTGGCTTCGTGCATGTCGTTTTCGGGCGTAGTTCCCGCTTTGGTAAGATTGATGGAAGTGCCGTGAACGCTCGCCCTGGGCTTTCTTGCAGCGGGATCGTGGCTTGGTGCAGTTATCTGAGCGCCGGGAAGACGCATGAATTCGAGCAAGAGCAGCCTCTCCTGAGGAGATTGGCAAGATTTCAGGCAGGACCTCATTTGGCCTTCCAGATCGTTCATAAGATTTCTCAGTCTCGCTTCAACTGTTTCTTCGTACATATGGGCCTCCACGCAAAAGCTTTTTAGACGAAGCAGCCGCACCACAGACTGACTGAAGACTTTTGGATATGCGAGCGGGATGACGAAATACTCCCGGATTTGGCAAATTCCAAACCGCTCATCTGTGTCAGTTTAACTAATGGACACGAAAACAAGGATAGTGATACTAACTAATAAAGTCAAGAAGCATTTTAGTGACAATGATGTAAGCTCTTGCGGAGGCATCCCCCCCGCCAACAAACGCGGTATCTCAAGTTAAAGAGATCCTTTTCATGTGGTTCCTAGGATCAGGTTCAGTTATAATTCAGGAATGGGCTATACCCAAAGA
>JACRDE010000486.1 GCA_016212935.1 Desulfomonile tiedjei
GACTGCCATGTACAAATATGCCCCGGTCCCGGATTGTTGCATTGAATTCCCTGCGAGGCCTCCGCTAAAAACCACGTCTATAAGCAGTTCGCCATTGAAACTCGGTTGCAGATTCCGATCTACCAATTCCTGGAGCACTATTTTGAGCTGTTCCCGGCCCATCGGAGGTTTCATGTGTATGGATTTTGCGGAATTGTACAGCCTGTCAAGGTGATCTTCCAGCCTGAAAATCCTTCCGCTGAAAGTCCTACACGCTGTGAATATCCTGTACCCACGAATCGTGCCGCTGACATCGTCAAAGAAGGGCAGGCACAGTTCCTCTGTATCCACAAATCGGTCACGCTGATACGAAATAATGGTAGACACCTCCAGCATTGTAATCAAGTTCCATTTCCGGAACGACAAGCCGTTTATGGCTCAAATTTTCGAAAGAATTCGTTCGCATACCATTCTTGGGGAAAAAGATATCATGCTGCCTTGCCGCAACATTTCTTGTATTTCTTGCCGGACCCGCAAGGACAGGGGTCGTTTCGACCAACCTTGTCTGCCTGGCGCCTGACTGTCTTGGGCTTTGAATCGCCGCCTGACGCTGAATCCCCGTGGGACATGACGATTTCCTGCTCCCGCTGCGGGGCAATTTCTTCAAGTTCCTCGCCGGTGGCTATTTTCACTATGAACAAGTTCCTGACGGTCTCTTCCTTGATACGTTGACTCATATCAATGAACATCTCGTATCCTTCTCTCTGGTACTCTTTGAGGGGGTCCCTTTGTCCGTATCCTCGCAGCCCTATGCCGTCTTTGAGGTGGTCCATGCTGAGCAGGTGGTCTTTCCACTGATTGTCTACGGACTGGAGCATGATGAATTTCTCCAGTTGCCTCATGATTTCGGGCGAGATTTCCTGGGTTTTACGCTCGTAAGCCTGCAAAGCCTCTTCAACCACCTTGTCCTTAATTGCCGGCGGGGTGTGTTGTTGATCGGGAAGGTCGTCGAAATTGAAACGCGTCCCGAATTGCCCCCATAGGGCTTCGGTGAGAGCCTGCATGTCCCATTCCTCGAAATGGACCTTGGGGTCTGTAAAACGCTCCACCAGGTCCTCCGCCATGTCCTCGATCATGTCCTGAATAGTCTCTCTGAGATCCTGGCCCCCGAGAATGAAGCGACGCTGAGAGTAGATCACTTCGCGCTGTTTATTCATGACGTCGTCGAATTCTAGAAGGTGCTTACGTATGTCGAAGTTGTGAGCTTCCACCTTCTTCTGGGCGTTTTCTATGGCCTTGGTGGTGTACCTGTGCTCAATGGGCTCGCCTTCCTCCATGCCGACCCGCTCCATTATCATCTTGACTCTGTCTCCGCCGAAAATCCGCATGAGGTCATCTTCAAGGCTGAGATAGAATCTGCTGGAACCGGGATCGCCCTGCCTGCCGGACCGACCTCGCAGCTGATTATCGATACGCCGTGATTCATGGCGTTCTGTCCCGAGAATGTGAAGACCACCAGCGTCGATCACTTTTCCCTTTTCTTCTTCACACTGTTGCTTGAATTCCGCCAGCATGTGAGCAAATTCTTCTGAATCCTCGCCCTTCTTTGCCCTGGAGCGTGCCAGAAACGTTGGGTTGCCGCCCAGAACGATGTCCGTGCCTCGGCCCGCCATATTGGTGGAAATTGTCAGCGCTTTGTACCTTCCGGCCTGGGCCACTATTTCTGCTTCAAGGGCATGGTTTTTGGCATTCAGAACGTTATGGGGAATGCCGAGTTTTTTCAGCCTGCGGGCAAGGTATTCCGATTTCTCAATGGAAATCGTGCCCACGAGAACCGGCTGGCCCCTTTCGTACAGGTCTCTTATCTCTTCGACGACCGCGTCGAATTTTTCCTGCTCGTTTTTGTAAATCAGGTCCGAATTGTCATTTCTTACCATTGGAAGATTCGTGGGGATCACCACAACTTCCAGGTTGTAGATCTTCTTGAATTCAGCTGCTTCGGTATCGGCTGTTCCAGTCATGCCCGCGAGTTTGTCGTACATGCGGAAGTAATTCTGGAAAGTAATCGTGGCCAGAGTCTGGTTCTCGTTTTCGATCTTGACGCTTTCCTTGGCTTCCAGTGCCTGATGCAATCCGTCGGAGTATCGCCTGCCGGGCATGAGACGTCCGGTGAACTCGTCAACAATTATCACCTGGCCATCCTTGACTATGTAGTCAACATCGTTCTTGAAAAGCGTGTGGGCTTTCAGGGCCTGGTTAACGTGGTGCAGGATTTCCATCTGGGAGGGATCGTAAAGATTGGAAACATTCAGTGACTTTTCAACCCTGGCCACGCCGTCTTCCGTGAGAACCACGCTTCTGGCTTTCTCGTCGATGGTGTAGTGCTGTTCTTTCTGCAATCCTGGGATTATACGATTTATCTTGTAGTATCTGTCCGTGTTTTCGTGGGTGGGGCCAGAGATGATCAGAGGGGTCCGGGCTTCATCAATGAGTATGCTGTCGACTTCGTCAACGATTGCGTAATGGAGGTCTCGCTGGACATAGTCCTCGAGAGCGAACTTCATGTTGTCGCGCAGATAGTCGAACCCGAACTCGTTGTTGGTGCCGTATGTTACATCGCAATTGTAAGCTGTTCTGCGTTCTTCATCGCTCAGGTCGTGAACGATGACACCCACTGATAATCCGAGGAACCTATATATCGCTCCCATCCAATCGGAGTCGCGCTTGGCCAAATAATCATTAACGGTTACAACATGAACGCCTTTTTCTGTGAGGCCGTTTAGATAGACCGGAAGCGTGGCTGCAAGCGTCTTGCCTTCACCTGTCTTCATTTCGGCTATCTTCCCCTGGTGAAGAACGATCCCTCCTATTAACTGAACGTCAAAGTGTCGCATCCCAAGGGTTCTTATTGACGCTTCCCTGACGAGGGCAAATGCCTCGGGAAGAAGATCATCCACTTCTTCGTCTTTTGCCAGCCTCTCTCGGAACTCTATGGTCTTGGCCTGCATGCCCTCATCCGAGAGGGACTTCATGCTCGGCTCGAGTTCGTTGATCGTTCGAACCAAAGGCTCAAGTTTTTTTAGGTCTCGTTCGTTTTTGCTGCCGAACAGCTTTCTTGCGATTGCTGCAAACATGTTGATTCCTCTCACATTCGGGACACGTGACAATAACCTTGTGTTGAGTCGCGGACCTCAAGTAATTCGAGAAAACATCTCATCCCTGTAACAGACAAGACAGCTGCGTTTGAGTTCTAAAAATTTTCGAGAAAACCGCCTTACCTAATTGAGAATGTCCGACCGGTCAGGGACATGGCCTGAGGCCTTTACCGCTGAAATCTCTAGCACAGGGCGCCTTGGGTGTCAACTTGGTGGCGGCCTGCTATCATCTAAGAAATTCTTGGAAACATTCCGGAAATATGAACCTTTGGGATTCAGTTCGCCTTGGAAACCTACGTGCTGTGCGCATGGGTCAGAGTCGTTCGGCTTTGCCGGTCGATTCCCAGGAGCTTTCGCAAAAACCTCGCAAGCGGCACCGTCACCCCGGCGGGTTCGATTTTCCGGGTCATCATTTCGAGAGGGTACACGGACGCCTCGGACCACGAGTCTCCAGAAGCTCAAAGCCAGCAGTCGCAGTAAGACAAAGCGCACACGAGGTCAGAGTCTTCGGGCGATCATCTCGGACCTCAATCGGAGCCTGATCGGCTGGTTTGAGTATTTCCTGCACAGTCATCGTTCGACCTTCGGCCATTTGGATGGCTGGACCCGAATGCGGCTCCGCAGCATCCTCCGCCGCCGTCGTGGGAAAACCGGACGAGGCCATGGGCTCGTCCATTTCAATTGGCCCTGTGCTTTCTTTGCCGACAATGGGCTGCTCTTCCTTACCACAGCCCATCGTATGACCTGTCAATCCGCCCGGCGGTAAACCACCGACTGGAGAGCCGTATGCGGGAAATCCGACCGTACTGTTCGGGGGGGAGCGGTCGGCCAACCGGCTGTTCCTACCCCTACAAAAGTTAGCGGATTCTCCTGGTTCCTCGGCCCGATGTCATTCGTTGAACGTCCACTAGCATTACAACAAGTCTTCACCGGTTCTTCCACTTTTGAATGCGAAACTGTATCAGACTCGACATGTGCTGGACTGGTGCCAGTGTCCTTGTGTACGCGTGTTTTGATGATTAAGCTTCGGACATAGGCAATGATCTGAAGGAGCTACAAATCATGCAAAAAACCGTGATGATAGCAGTGATTATTATACTGGTGGCTTTCGGCGCGGTTTTGATTTCTGTAGGGAATGCCGCGGACGTGTCTTCAGTTCCCGGACAGGGCTACGTTCCCTCAGATAAGCAGATTACTCCTGGTGACAACGCTGCTCCGTACCGATCGCCGGATGATGGAAATCTTAGGCCAGAGTGTGTTATTGATTCGAGTCTGTTGGACGGTCGCGCCCCACAGCCGCCCCAACCAGATGAAATAAGTGTTGGAAGCTTTCAATGTCAAGTCTGAAGAAATGGGAGGGGGCTCACGGAAAAGTTTCCTCCCGTTTTGCTTATCGGTTCCGAGATAAGTTAGCACTCAATAGAACTTCACCGCTCTACTAGCTGCTTGATCCTCCTGCCTGATCAACGGATCTTCCGAGCAAGAATTACAATCGTGCGACCTATGTCTTCATAATTGTAAGTAAGTGCATTCAATTTTGTAAACTCCCGCCCTGAACGCTATCTTCCCTCTGCACAGCTCATAGTATTTATAATCAGCATATACGGCCACTTACAGCCGAAAGTGCACATGCGCTCTCCTCTTGGCATGCCCCTTGCTTTACTTCCCGCTAAAGTTCAAACGGAAGGCTACGAAAAATGAGAAAAGTGGCAATTTACGGCAAAGGCGGCATCGGGAAATCCACCACCACCCAGAATACTGTCGCAGGTCTGTCCGAGATGGGACGCAAGGTCATGGTGGTCGGATGCGATCCCAAAGCGGACTCCACACGGCTCCTGTTGGGGGGGCTTTCCCAGAAGACAGTGCTCGATACCCTGCGGGCGGAAGGTGAAGATGTGGACCTGGAGGACATCCGGAAAGTAGGGTTCAACGGCACAATCTGCGTCGAATCAGGCGGACCGGAGCCCGGAGTGGGCTGTGCGGGACGCGGCATAATCACTTCCATCAACCTGCTGGAACAACTGGGAGCATACGCAGAGAGCGAGAAACTCGATTACGCTTTCTACGATGTTTTGGGCGACGTTGTTTGCGGCGGTTTCGCAATGCCGATTCGTGAAGGCAAGGCCAAGGAGATCTATATCGTGGTGTCCGGCGAGATGATGGCAATGTACGCGGCCAATAACATCTGCAAAGGTATCGTCAAGTTTGCTGAAGCGGGCGGCGTCCGTCTGGGCGGACTCATCTGCAACAGCCGCAAGGTGGATAACGAACAGGAGATGATCGAGGCGTTCGCTCAACAGTTGGGCACACATATGATCCACTTCGTGCCCCGTGACAACGTGGTGCAGAAGGCTGAAATCAACAGGAAAACAGTCATCGAGTTCGATCCGGCTAATTCCCAGGCAGATGAATACCGGACCCTGGCCAAAAAGATCGAAGAGAACAAAATGCATGTTGTTCCCAATCCCATGAGCACGGACGATCTAGAAAAGCTCTTGATCAAACACGGCCTGGCGGATTGAACGCCAAAGAATCCATGAGTGAAAATCTTAACGAAATGAGGTGACTGATATGTTGATGATCAGATCCATCGTGAGACCCACAAAGGTGGACAATGTGCTTGCGGCATTGATGGAAGCCGGTTTTCCGGCAGTGACCAAGGTGTCGGTGGTCGGTCGCGGCAAGCAGCGAGGCATAAAAATCGGTGAAATAACCTATGACGAAATCCCCAAGGAACTGCTCATTACTGTGGTGCCGGATGCGGACAAGGATTTTGTCATCGAGACAGTGATAAAGGCCGCACGCACAGGCGATAAAGGCGCTTACGGCGATGGGAAGATTTTTGTGACCCCGGTGGAAGAAGTCTACACCATTAGTTCGGGTATCAAAGAGACAGCTTCCGGAGCCACCGAAGAGGTGAAGATATGAAAGAAGTCATGGCCATCATACGAATGAACATGATGAACAAGACGAAAAAAGCGCTTTCCGAGGCCGGTATCTCCTCCATGACAGCCAAGGATGTGTTGGGGAGAGGAAAAGGCCTGGTGGATTACAGTCTCTTGGAAGGTGCGGAAAAGGGTTACGAGGAAGCGATCGCTCAGCTGGGTCAGAGCCAGCGACTGATCCCCAAGCGTCTGCTGCTCCTGGTCGTTCCTGAGAAGCTGGTGCAGAAAACAGTGAAAACCATAATCAACGTCAATCAGACGGGAAAGTCAGGCGACGGCAAGATCTTCGTCATGCCTGTTACCGATTCGGTCAGCGTGCGGACCGGTGAAGCCGGGGACGGAACCCTGGACGGCGCTTAGTCCAAAAACATGAGTAGCACGCGCAATCTGGGACCGATGCAGCATAGTGGACATAGATTGGGCGGCATAGGCGATGAACGGTTGTTTGTTAACGGAGAACATCATGGGAATACTCAAAGAACAAGACATCAGCGTGGGAGCCGAACTCATTGACCCCCACGAAGTAAAGCAAGAACTTCTGAGAAAAGTTCCGGCCAAAGTGGCTCGCAAACGAGCCAAACAGATTGTCGTCAACGAGGTGCACCCAAGCGAGGATATGCCGGAAATCGGCGCCAACACTCGCACCATTCCGGGAATCATCACTCAACGAGGGTGCACGTACGCGGGTTGCAAGGGCGTGATCCTGGGCCCCACCAGGGACATAGTAAACATCACCCACGGTCCGATCGGGTGCGGTTTCTACAGCTGGCTCACTCGGCGCAATCAGACTCGTACGAATGGTCCTGAGGACGAAAACTTCATGACGTACTGCTTTTCCACAGACATGCAGGAAGAAGATATCGTTTTCGGAGGTGAGAAGAAGCTTCGGGCAGCAATTCAGGAAGCGTACGATCTCTTCAAACCCAAGGCCATCAGCATTTTCGCCACATGTCCTGTGGGACTCATCGGAGATGACGTGCACGCCGTGGCCAGGGAGATGAAAGAGCAGCTGGGGATAAATGTTTTCGGGTTTAGCTGTGAGGGCTATAAGGGCGTCAGCCAGTCTGCCGGCCATCACATTGCCAACAACGGTATTTTCACACACGTCGTAGGGCTCAACGACAAAATCAAGGAAGGCAAATACAAGATCAACCTGCTGGGCGAGTACAACATCGGCGGGGATGCCTTCGAGATCGATCGCGTATTGGATGAGTGCGGCATAACCGTCGTGTCCACCTTCAGCGGGAATTCCACTTACGATCAATTTGCCAACGCTCACATGGCCGATCTCAACACCATCATGTGCCACCGCTCAATCAACTACGTCGCGGAAATGATGGAGACCAAGTACGGGATTCCGTGGATCAAGATCAATTTCATCGGAGCGGAAGCAGCTGCGAAATCGCTCCGCAAGATCGCCAAGTACTTTGAAGACCCTGAACTCATCGAGCGCGTGGAAGCAGTCATAGCCCGGGAAATGCCGGAAGTAATCAATGTGCGTGACGAAGTACGGAAGCGCTGCGAAGGAAAGGTGGCCATGCTCTTCGTGGGTGGTTCCAGAGCTCACCACTACCAGGAGCTTTTCGCTGAAATCGGCATGAAAACCATTTCTGCCGGCTACGAATTCGCGCATCGCGACGACTACGAGGGCCGCAACGTAATACCCTCCCTCAAGGTCGATGCCGACAGCCGCAACATCGAGGAACTGGAAGTCCATCCGGATCCCGAGAGGTTTCGACCACGCAAGACGGCTGAAGAAGTAGAGCGACTGCAGGAGAAGGGATTCCGCTTCAAGGACTACGACGGCATGATGCGCGAGATGCTGTCAGGCACTCTGGTGATCGACGACATCAGCCAGTACGAGACAGAGCGCCTCATAGAGATCTATAAACCGGACATTTTCTGTGCAGGTATCAAGGAAAAATTCGCCGTACAGAAGAAGGGCATCCCCATGAAGCAGCTCCACAGCTACGATTCCGGCGGCCCATACGCCGGCTTCAAGGGGGCCGTCAATTTCTACAGGGAGATCGACCGCATGGTCAACAGCCAGATCTGGAAGTATCTCCAGGCACCTTGGCAGGAAAGCCCAGAACTGACGGCAAAATACGCCTGCGATTGAGACATTCAGGAAGGAACGGACCCATGTTACTGAGACATACCCCTAAAGAAATAAAACAACGCAAAGCGTTGACCATTAACCCGGCCAAGACCTGCCAGCCCATAGGCGCCATGTACGCGGCCCTGGGGATTCACTCCTGTCTGCCGCACAGTCATGGCTCACAGGGGTGCTGCGCCTACCATCGGAGCACCCTCACTCGCCATTACAAAGAACCGGTGATGGCAGCGACCAGTTCCTTCACAGAAGGGGCGTCGGTGTTCGGCGGGCAGGCCAATCTTGTGCAGGCCATCGACAACATCTTCACCATATATGAACCGGAAGTGATTGCTGTTCACACCACGTGTCTGTCGGAAACTATCGGCGACGATATTCCCCAGATCGCCCGCAAAGCCGAAGCGGAAGGCAAAATTCCTCGAGGGAAATATGTCATCCACGTGAATACGCCCAGTTACGTCGGAACTCACGTTACGGGATTTTCAGGAATGACCAAGGCCATGGTGGACTATTTTTCGAAGTCCAACGGGAAAAAGCTCGATCAGTTCAACATCATTCCAGGTTACGTGGAACCGTCCGACATGGAGGAAATCAAGCGTATTGCAGAAGTGATGGGCGTACGAACGGTTATGTTTCCGGATACCTCTAGAGTGCTCAATCGGCCTCAGACAGGCAAGTACGACATGTTCCCCAAGGGAGGAGCGACTGTTCAAGCCCTGATGAGTACAGGAGACAGCCTGGCGACAATAGCTCTGGGACGGATGGCTTCGGGCGCTGCTGCACGAGCGCTTGACACCAAATGCAAGGTGCCCTGCGAGATCCTGGACTTGCCCATTGGATTCAAGGCCACCGACCGGTTTGTGGACACACTTAGGAAAACAGCCGGAATCAACGTCCCGGACAGCCTGAGCGAAGAACGCGGGCAACTAATGGACATCGTCACTGACATGCACCAGTATTTCTATGGCACAAAAGTGGCGCTTGCAGGCGATCCCGATCAGCTGATCTCGCTTACCGAATTCCTTGTGTCCATCGACATGTGGCCGATCCACATAGTGACCGGCACAGTGAGCAAAGACTTCGCAACTCGTATCCGGGAGATCACAAAAGGTGTGCCGCACCAAGTGAACGTGAGCACTCCGGGCGACATGTTTCTGCTGCATCAGTGGATAAAGAACGATCCCGTGGATCTGCTTATAGGAAACACGTACATGAAGTACATCGCCCGCGATGAAGACATTCCTCTGGTACGTTTTGGTTTCCCGATTCTGGATCGCATCGGCCACAGCTACTTCCCTACGCTCGGGTACAGAGGCGGCATGCGGTTACTGGAGAAAATCCTGGACGCCACACTGGATCGAAAAGATAGGGACTCCCCTGAAGAGAGTTTTGAACTCGTAATGTAGGCGATAAAGTCAGCAGGCGGTTTATCGAAACAACCTGGATCTGAAACAGCAAGCGCCTTTCCATGGTGCTTTCAAGAGTCAATAATAGGACAAAAGCAATGCAAAAACCGGACTATCATATTTTTGTGTGTGCGAGTTTTCGAGGGACAGAGGCCAAAGGGAAATGCATCAAGAAGGAATCCCTCCAGTTGATTCCTTATCTGGAAGAAGAACTGGCCGATCGCGGCATGAACGCGATGGTGTCCAGCACGGGCTGCCTGAAACTATGCGAAGAAGGCCCGGTGATGGTCGTCTATCCTCAAGGATACTGGTACCGCGGCGTTGAAAACGAAGGAGCGGTCGATGAGATCCTGGAGGCTTTGGAAGAGGGCAAGGCTGCCGAGAAATATCTGCTGACCTGACGCGCGATACCAGCCCATATCGGGCGAAATCAGGCCTTCGAAACCGAAACAAGCTGTGGGCACCTGATTCCCAGGGGGCATAGGTGTAGATCGTCCTCAGTCCGGAATCCTCGCCGCAGCATTATTGATGGATTTCTTTAGGGATCAGATCCATGACAACGTCAATTTTTTCCGAGAGAAAAGACCAGGTACATCGTAAAGGCGAGCAGCCTTTTCAGATGGCCTGCGATCGTGAAAGCCTGGCCGGGGCTGTAAGCCAGCGTGCATGCGTATTCTGCGGCTCCAGGGTAGTGCTATATCCCATAGCGGATGCCTTGCACCTGGTTCATGGTCCAATTGGCTGCGCTTCCTACACCTGGGACATTCGCGGGGCATTATCTTCCGGGCCGGCCCTGCACAGGCTGAGCTTCTCCACCGATCTCCAAGAGAAAGACGTGATCTTCGGCGGAGAGGCCAAGCTTTACCAGGCTCTGGTCGAGCTGATCGACCGGTACGAACCTAAGGCCGCATTCGTGTACTCGACATGTATCGTGGGAATTATAGGTGATGACCTCGAAGCGGTGTGCAAACGTGTGGCTGAAGAAAAAGGAATCCCCGTGATACCGGTTCAGTCCGAGGGATTCAAGGGGAACAAACGCGCAGGCTACAACGCTGCCTGCCGGGCCATGTTTCGACTCATCGGCACTGGAGACATATCTAACATCTCCCCGCTGAGTCTAAACATCCTCGGCGATTTCAACCTGGCTGGAGAGATCTGGATTATCCGGAATTATTTCGAGCGGATGGGCCTGGAAACCGTTGCGAACATCACTGGTGATGGGCGGGTAGACGACATTCGACGAGCCCACGGAGCTGCGCTTAATGTGGTGCAATGCTCTGGCTCCACAATGGATCTCGCGAAGATGATGAAAGAAGAATACGGGATCCCGTTCATCCGGGTTTCTTACTTCGGTGTGGAAGATATGGCCGAGTCCCTGTACAGCGTGGCACGCGTCTTCGAAGACAAAGACCCGGAAATAATGAATCGCACTCGTGCACTTGTGAAAGAGGAACTTCAGGAGCTTTACCCTCAGTTGGCGAAGTACCGGGAATCCTTAACCGGCAAAAAGGCCGCGATTTATGTTGGTGGCGCGTTCAAAGCCTTCTCCCTTGTGAAAGCCTTCAGATTGCTGGGAATGCAGGTCGTGCTGGTTGGTTCCCAGACTGGCACAGAGGAAGATTATCGCGAACTCTACGAAATCACTGATGAGGGAACAATCATAGTGGATGATTCCAATCCGCTGGAGCTTTCAGCGTTCCTGCAAGAAAAGGACGTTGACATTTTTGTAGGCGGCGTAAAGGAAAGGCCCATTGCATACAAACTCGGAGTGGGCTTCTGCGATCACAATCACGAGCGCAAAGAGGCCTTGGAAGGCTTCATCGGGATGCTGAATTTCGCACGGGAAGTCTATTCGACCGTGATGAGCCCGGTCTGGAGATTCGTTCCCCGAAGAGAGCTGAAGAAATCCCGTAGAGCCGCCACGGAATCGAAATTCGAACCGGGGATTGCAGCCTGCAGCTCGCAAGCCTGAGAGGAGCAATAGTCATGAACTCCAAGCCGCAAACATACGTGTCCACTACCAACGCCTGCAAAACGTGCATGCCTTTGGGGGCTTGTCTGGCCTTTCGCGGCATCGAGGGAGCGGTTCCGTTTCTGCACGGCTCCCAGGGATGCGCAACTTACATGAGGCGCTACATAATCAGCCACTTCAGAGAGCCCATGGACATAGCTTCGTCTTCACTTGGCGAGAAGCACGCGGTGTACGGTGGCGGCCCGAATTTGAAACTAGGACTTACAAACGTGATGTCCAAATACGGGGCCCAGATGATCGGCATTGCCACCACATGCCTGACCGAAACCATAGGCGATAACGTGCCCATGTTAGTTCGCGAATTCAGGGACGAATTCTCCGATCTCATTCAGGATCACGGGGCTCCTGCCCTGGTGAACGTGTCCACTCCGAGCTTCTCGGGCACTCACATGGACGGTTTTCATTACGCGGTAAAGGCGGCTGTCGAACAACTGGCAGAGGATGTTCCATCGCACTGTGGCGCGGCCCTGCTGCCGGGATTCGTATCCCCTGCGGATACGAGATACTTGAAGGAAGTGATGGAAGACTTTGGACTGAACTCAGTGGTTTTGCCGGACATATCGCTTACCCTGGATGCTCCTGCGCTTCTCGATTACGAGAAACTTCCTTCCGGTGGCACGTCCATATCGGACATAAGAAGGCTCGGCGGCTCCGGGTCTGTCATAGAGTTCGGTCGGTCCATTGCCGGAAGCCCTACAGCCGGTAAGTTCCTAGAGGATAGGTTTTCGATTCCGCTCCACTCACTCGGAACGCCAATCGGCCTCAGAGAGACGGATGCATTCTTCCAAGCGGTCGAGGAAATTTCGGGTAAGCAAACTCCAGTATCCCACGCGCTGGAGAGAGGCCGCCTGATAGACGCTTATGTGGACGGACACAAGTATCTGTTCGACCAAAGGGTCGTGGTTTATGGTGAAGAAGACCTGGTGATCGGACTGACAGCGTTTCTCGCCGAAATTGGAGCAAAGCCTGTGCTATGCGCTTCGGGAGGTCGCAGCCGGCGCATGGAAAAGGCCATCCGGGAACTAGCGCAAGATCTGCTCCCGGAACCTCCGATGGTTTTGGAGGGTGTGGATTTCTACCAGATAGCGGAATACGCGGAATCGCTGAACCCCCAGCTTCTCATCGGAAACAGCAAAGGGTATCAGC
>JACRDE010000055.1 GCA_016212935.1 Desulfomonile tiedjei
CCAAATTCTTACTGCTTTGAACGAGCATTGGTATCAGTCGTGGGGAAAGAAATTAGCCACTCCTTGCCGTGCTCCACGCCCAGAATTGCATTTACTTGCCATCGTGGCGGGGAGTGGAATGAGGAAGAAATTTCCAACACGGCAAGAACGGTGCAAGGGACAAGCAAGTTCCACGCTCTCAGACACAGAAATTGCTTGGGTGCTCTCATGACGCCGCGGTCTGCATGGAGCGCTCGCCACTCGATACCGTATCGGGTTCAAAAGAGGAAGAATCGGGGAGGCACTTCTTGTAAGAAGTTCCTCCCCGAACCCCACCTCAAAAACTTTTAGCACTCGCCGGAACCCCCATTTCCTGAAAGGAAATTTGGGGTTCCGGCAAATGATAGAAGTTTCTGGAAGGGGGTTTGGGGGCATATGCGCTGACTTGTGGATGTTCGGCTCTTTATCCGTCATTCCGGCGAAGGCCGGAATCCAGTCTTTTTGAAACGGATTCTGGACCCCGGCCTTCGCCGGGATGACGGTGTTGTACTTGGCTAAGGAGCTGAAATAACGTGAGCCCATTCTTTAAGTTAGCGCCTATGGGGTTTGGGGGGGAACTCTTTACTAAAGAGGGTCCCCCCAATCTTGCTTCGTTGATTGCGAATTCGTATGAGACGTTTTCATGTTTCATTGTGGCGCTTTCCGCCATGGAAGTTCGCATCATGTATCGCCCGGGAGAGCGTAGTGACAAAAATGTAACATGTGACTATGTCAGCACGGTTAACTTCTATGCCTATAATGTATTCTTGGAAGAATTAGGAAGGACGTGTCAGGGGTGAGTTAGGAAAGCGGACAGGACTCCCAGGAAGCACTCCCGCCCGCTTTGGGGTATCTATTTATTCTCGCCTTTGCCCCAAACGCCCGGACACTCCTTACAATCTTGTACGACGATGCCCTTTTTGAGTGCGCAATTGTCTTTCTTAGTTTCCAGGCACTGACCGTCCTGGAAGCAGCATTTGATGTTGGGTTTTACTTGCCCTTCACCTCCAACGTCTCTGGCCATAGCCATAGTTCCGGAAGCCACCAAGGCCATCACAACAGCACAGACAACAAACAAGCGTTTCATCATCATACTCCCTGCGTTTTGTAATATTGCCCCTTGTTCACACGGGTTCTGGGGGTTCAGCCCACTTTTTTATAATGACAGCTCTCTCAGGCAAAGTCCATATAATTTGTGATCAGCTCATTTGTTGACTTCGCCAAAGTAAAGGTTCAAGTGTCAAACTCGATTCATCTCTGTGCATACGTGTCGTTCCACACGAAAATGCTTCAGTCCAGGAACACTCGCGAACGTTTGGCCGACGGGCCCGGCCTGTTGTTGCAGGCGATACACACCGCACGCAGGCACAATTCTGGTAACCGAATCTCTCTGAATTAACCTGATTGTCCACAGTGCAAAGCTCACGAATGCAGTGTCAAACATGTAATATGGACGTCTCAAAAACCGGGCTCCGTGTCTGGAATGTCGCGGACCTGCAATTCTGGGTTCTGCGGGAATGGTAACTCCCTCGCACTTCAGAGTTGGTTAGTGCCGCTGATACTGGTATCGGCCACGACTGTCCATATTTCAGGTATTTACCGCGCTCAGGACAATATCCGCCGCGTGTCGAGCGCCCCCTTGTCCAAGTATTTTCCGACTGTATGTTTCAGCTGCCAGCCCGAATGATGGTTCGAGCAATTTTCGGGTAAAACTGAGAAGCTTATCCGGCTGAAAATCCTCGGTGGAAAGCCGCATGGACGCGCCCACTCGCGCCAGGCTGCGTGCATTGAAGTCCCTCTCGAAATCGTTTCCAGGAAAAACCAGGCTGGGGATTTTGTGTATCAAAGAAGCCATGGCCGTGTTTTGTCCGCCGTGAAAAATCGCTGCCTGGCTACAGCGAAGAATCGAACGTCCCGGAACGAATCGAACCCAGGTGACGTTTGACTCCGGCTTCGGGAATCGAGCCACCTCGGGATGATCTCCAACGGACACAATTGCGTGAAACTCGGTGTTTTTGAACGCTTCCGGAAGTACCCGCATGTACAAGCTCGAGCTGATTTCGCCCTGGCCCAAATAAACAAATACTATGAATTTGCCATTGCAGCGCCCCAACAGCCCTTCTGGGAGAGGGGCGAGTTCCATCCGATCATTTAGAAGATACCCCACATAGTGTAA
The DNA here is from genome assembly GCA_016212935.1 of Desulfomonile tiedjei. Lineage (GTDB taxonomy): Bacteria > Desulfobacterota > Desulfomonilia > Desulfomonilales > Desulfomonilaceae > Desulfomonile > Desulfomonile tiedjei_A. The sequence continues at coordinate 2,195 of JACRDE010000055.1, forward strand.
ATTGGGGACATCTGACAGAAGAGGCTCCAATTCAGGAACTGTGGGAGCTATTTTGGCGTCACTCCTGCCGAAAAACAGCTCGGCCGTGTCGTTGATGGGCTCTTGGTCGCGTTCTTCGAGTATGCGGTTGAACCCCGCTACCGCTTGCGCATGGTCTTTGGGGGTCTTTTCGAACAAGGGTGAAACAAAGCGAGGATCCCCAGGAGTACAGGCTGTGGAAACCAGGGGCAAGCCCGCTCCCGCAGCGGTTATGGCTGCCGTTAATTTGAACTCGCTGAACAACACGTCCGGTCTGAACCGCTGAACCGCCTGGTTTTCGGACTTCAACGACACGCGTACGAATTCCTCGTCAGTGAGTTTAAGAAAGACGGCAAGATCGGACAGGTCGCACAACGGACGAAGAGGACCGGGAGATTCAGGCACCGCGCCTTCCATGACTTCAAACCCGGCTTCAGCTGCATGATGCGCTGCTGAATCACTGGCTAGAAAAGAACATTCGTGCCCGAATTTGCGAAGCCGTTCCGCGACAGCCAGACAGCGGCTTACTGTCCCAATTGCCGGGCCACGGGTTATAAGGGGAAGGAAGAGAATTCTCATTGATGTGAGGCCTTTTTCCGAACGATCACATTGAATACGAGCAGATCATTTCAGGATTTTCTCAACCGCCGGTATTCCGCGACAACATGTTGTGTGTCCTCGGGATCAGCTCCCGAGCTACGCAGCAATCTCTCCAACTCGGTGGCGGCCAATTCCAATGATTTCACCCTAATCAATAGAGCAGAGTCCTCCAGACAGCGGTGAAGAATCCGCAATGACTTCAGGCTCAATGAGGTTTTGGCGATTTCTGTCATCACCAGACGTCTGTAATGAGGTCATGAGGTTGATCGGAGTCACATGCCGTAATACTAATTGGCATTCTTTTGAAACCGCATTTCACTGCGGGACACGGAGTGTTCCTCAATTACAAAAAAAGCTCTCAGCCTCCCATGGATCACGTTTTCCCAGTTCTACCGGCCTCTTCGCGCATCCTGAAAGCTCGTTTCAGTTTCCAGGTCTTGTATCTCGTGAACAATGGCTCCCACGCAAGCAGCACCAGCACTAGAAATAGGCTCAAACAGAATAATGCCCAATAGAGGCTTTCTTTACTATCCATTCGGACTCGCTCCCCACGAATCAAAATCATTCGACAATGTGCGGGAATCAGAATGCGGAACGTTTGAAATATGGCACTACCCGAGTTCCTGCACACGATAGCCAGATAATCATCAACTCCGGAACTGAGCTATCCGAAGCTTGCAGACACTTGCTCAAGCTCAGGCCTTTGAGAACAATTCGCCGCTGCCAAGAATCCATTGTGTATCAGAATGCTTCCAGATTCAAGCTCCAAATATTTCCAAAATCCACGGTCTAATTTTATGATGGTGCTTGGATGTGGCCACTGCGGACTCGATAGAGGAGTTCACGGCAGAAGTGGGGCCCAAGAATTGTATTTGGTTCGCGATTGCCAGGTACGTATGTGTTTCCCCTGTTACGGACTATTTTCCGGTCGGGCTATCCCCTTGGCTGCCCTCAGCCCGCTGTGAGCACTAGATTTTTCCCCATCCACCTGCAAGATTTTGCTTCATGATCGAAAGGGCTTTTCCAGACTTACCACAACCTCCCTGATGTCGACGGATAACCTGATCCCTTTGCCATCCGCTCCTCAAGTGGCTTTTTCTCTTATTGCGGCTCAAATATCTTGCTTGGAAAGGCGCACCGGTGCACAATTACTTGGAGGGACCGGCCTTGTCGAGAACAATGGGGAGTGTGCAATGGACTTACGCGCGGCCGAGAAGTTACAAAGGAAGCGAATCGCGTGACCGTTCTTGAGAAAGCTTTTCAAGAAAAGGCAGCTCTGGCACTTGTTATGTTGGTGGGATTCCTGCTTCTGGACCCATTGATTCCGGGCGCTTTTGCGAATCTGTCTTTCGCTGTGATCGGTGTCGCGGGCGCTTGGCTTCTCAGCGAGAAAAAGAGCCTTTCCAGACGCGTGATACAAGTATCGATATCTGCCATTGTGGTTCTCGTGTCGTTTGCAGCTTTTCTCCCGGAAGCGTTACGTGAATCCAACCGTGTCTCCATCGGTCTGTCCCTACTGACGTTTACCGTCATCTTGTACACCTATTGCGCAAGTTTGATTTTATCGGCCTTGCTCAGGGCCAAGAAATTCACCCACCATTTGATCGTTTCTGCCGTGAACCTATATATTATCTTGGGGATATTCTGGGCCCACCTGTACACTATACTCGACTGGTTTCATCCTGAGGCCTTTGCACTGAATCTTCAGGACAGAGAATCCGCGTCTCATTTCATCTACTTCAGCTTTGTCACCTTAGCTTCATTGGGATATGGGGATATCACCCCTAAGACGGAATTTGCCCAGAGGCTAGCTATTATCGAAGCGATAGTGGGCCAGTTTTACGGATCGGTAGTGGTCGCATACCTTCTTAGCATAGTCATCGGCACGAAGATTCCCAGGGGTCGATAAGCAATCAGAAAGCTTCGTGAGTACCGGAGCTGGAAAGTATGTCTTTCATGACTTATTGTGCCGATTCGCTATAAAGGAGGCTACTTCACTCCGGGGGCTCACAGCTTGTCCTGCGCGAACGGTTACGAAATGTTATGAACCCACAAGAGCCAACATTCTCACGATAGGATTTCCGCATGACTGATTATCCAACGATAATTTTTGCCTCGTTGCTGATTTTCTGTTACGGCCTGATCTCTCGTGTGTCCGAGAGGTCGCCGATATCGGCACCAATGGTATTTGCCGGTATCGGAATGCTGGCTGGTCCTCTTGCCCTCGATCTGTTTGAGTTACAACTCAATGCGACTGTAGTCAGACTGATTGCCGAGATCACCCTGGTGCTCATCTTGTTCGTGGACGCATCTACGGTTAACTTGCGGACACTGCGGACGCAACAACAAATTCCGATACGTCTCCTCGGAATTGGGCTTCCCCTAACGATGGCCCTGGGTTTCGCTGCCGCAGTCGTCCTGATTGACAGCAAGAACTTGTGGCTTGCGGCCATGGTAGCTCTTATTCTCTCTCCTACCGACGCGGCACTAGGCCAGGCTGTAGTGACCAGTGAACGCCTCCCGGTGCGCATCAGGCAGGCCATTAATGTGGAAAGCGGTCTCAATGACGGAATTGCCTTGCCGCCGATCCTGATGTGTCTTGCGGCCCTTTCCGGAGGACAAAGTCATGGCTCTCATCCAGATTCCTGGATCTTGTTTATGGTCCGTCAGCTCACGCTCGGACCCATTGCCGGAGTCATGGTCGGCTGGTTGGGTGGCTTGCTCGTGGATGAAGCTTCGCGTAGAAATTGGATGCAGCCGACATTTCAGCGCCTGGTAGCAGGGTCTTTGGCCGTGCTCGCGTATGCGGCAGCTGAGACTTTTCACGGAAATGGTTTCATTGCCGCTTATTGTGCAGGTCTTTTCCTCGGTACTCGGACGCACGCAGTACGTGAACGCATTCAGGAGTTCGGAGAGGCTGAAGGACAGCAGATGTCCCTCTTTGTGTTCCTGCTTTTCGGTCTTGCGATGGTTCCGGCCATGGTGAAGCACTGGGACGTCGAAGTTCTCTGCTACGCCATCTTGAGCCTGACAGCCGTACGCATGATTCCTGTCGTCCTGTGTATGCGAGGTACGGGCCTTGACGCCCCTGGAGCGTGGTTCATCGCATGGTTCGGGCCGCGTGGCATAGCCTCAGTGTTGTACGCTCTCATGGCTGTCAGCAAGATCGGTGTCAGCGGATACGAACGAGCATTTGCAGTAATAACCTTGACCGTACTGTTGAGCATTTTCTTGCACGGACTTTCAGCAGTCCCCCTAACCGTGTGGTATTCACGATACTTGGAAGGTGCGAGATTAGGGCGAGAGAATCATTCGGCCGGATAGTGTGCGCTGAGGCGGTAGAGCTTCCTGCGTCCATCTCTGCTTGCATTTACGAATGAGTTCCTCTGAATGTTGAAATATTACCCGTCAAAACATTATGAGATCACAGTGACTTATAAGCCCTTGCCGTTGACGGTTTTCGAGCCTACCTTTTCTGGAGGAAATCTTGATGGATGAACGCTACAAAGGAATCTATGAGCTTGCAAAGCCCTTTTTGAATACTAGAGATAATGAGGCACACACGCGAGTAGCTTATTCGTTTGCGAAAATATTGATGGAGGCTGAGGGAGGGGACGAGGGGGTTGTGTTGCCTGCGATAATACTGCACGACGTTGGATGGAAAATCGTTCCGGAGGAACTACAACTCACCGCCTTCGGACCAGGAAAAAATAACATGGCCGTAAACAGAATTCACGAGGTGGAAGGAGCTAGAATCGCGAAAGAGATCCTGAGACAGCTAAAATACGACCAGGCTCTCACAGATCAAATCGTCGAGATCATTATGGGTCACGATTCCAGAAAGGAACCGGTCTCCCGCAATGATGCAATAGTCAAGGACGCTGATAAGCTCTGGAGATTCTCTCAAGAGGCGCTTCAGATTGATCCCGCACGCTTCGGGATAGACCCAAAGGTACATACGGCATGGCTGAAAGAGCAAATAGACGATTGGTTCATCACAAAAACAGCCGCATCCATAGCGCGGCACGAACATAAGCTCAGAGCTGAGAGTTTCAAGGATCCGCTTGGCGCAAACTAGCAACAAAAAGATTCCAAGAAAGTTGGATTCCTACCTGCATACGGGTGGAGGGTAGCACCAGGGTACCGGGTAAACCGGGCCGCACGGTGCTTCTGTGTTGGTTTTCTTGTGTTTCGCTGTTGGTTTTGCCGGAGGTTCCTTGCCTTTTCTATCCATCGGCTCTGCCACCGGGCTTGCCTCTGGTTTGGTAGTATCTTGTCGGGGCTGAGTAATCTCGGTCTTGAGACGGGGCTCCGGCTGAGAAGACAACGGCGCCCCCGTGTCATCCCGCTGCTTTTTTCCGGTCGAGTCCGGCCTCGGGGGAACTTCCGACTCTGGCCCCTTTGAGGCAGTCGCCGGCGGATCGGCCTGCAAAGCAGGTGGTCGGATCGGCTTCACGGTCACGGAGGTTGCCGGGTCCTCCCGTCCACCGGTAATCTCACGAGTTATCGACCGTTCAATTTCCCTGACTAGGTCAGGAGTCTCCTCCGGAGGGCCGGGTCGCGTTTGAGAAACGGCGGGTTGCTGCACACGAGGCAAAGGCGGCTGCATCTTGGGTTCAGGGATGTCCGAGATTCTTGGGGCTGGTTCCTCTTTTCGAGGCAGCTCGGGGCGGGCGGCACTCGAAGGTGCCGAAAGCTTCGGGCGAGTCTCCGGGCGCGGGACATACTGCGGAGCCACCGTCTTAGTAGAGGTCTTACCCACTGGTGTCACGATCTGCGAGGGCCTGGTTCCATAGCTGAGCGACTGATCGCCTCCTCGCGGAGGCTTCGGGGGCCTGCATACCGGTGCACATTTGGGTACACACACTACTTTGCAGGTCGCTTGCGCCTGACAGCCGTGCGGTGAAGAAAATGGCTGATCTGAGAAGCATTCGGCCAGAAGACGGCACGGAGCAGTCACTATGTCTACGACGATGTCAAACAACCCATCATTCTGTCCCTGAGCCGGATAACCACAGCTCCAGCATGACGTACTCCAAAGCAGCAAGCTTCCCAACAAGACGCCGTGGAAATTGCGCATGACCAATCCTTCCGGAAATTTAGAACAACTAAGTTTACAATGTTAAGGAGACAACCGGAAAAAGTCAACGACGGAGTTCAAAACCGAGCATTCATTCACTTACGAGCGGGAAAGAGTATGAGCGAGAGACTGTCATTGCTGTAAGTGAAACGACGAAGCAACCTCCGGTCGCTCGGGTTTTGGAGATTGCTTCGCTTCGCTCGCAATTGACATCGTTGGGAGCGGTATTCTCCTCCGAGTAACTGAAGGCTTACCCGACGCTGACCGTTTTTCCTTGACATCCAGGAAGAATTCTCGGTAGCATGTGAATATAATTTTTGCGGTCGAAATGTTCTATTCACCTTTTGGGGGGTATGATTAAATGACTAAGGCAGAATTGGTTGCTCGGATCGCAGGAGAAGCTGGTCTGACTAAGAAGACGGCGGACTCGGTGCTCAAAGCGCTGGTGGTTGCGATTCACCAGTCCCTCAAGAGCAAAGACGGTCAGATCCGTATTTCTGAGCTTGGGACATTCATAGTAGCCGAACGAAAAGCCAGAAAGGGAGTCAACCCTCAGACCAAAAAGAGGATCAAAATCCCCGCGTCCAGAGTCCCCAGATTCAGAGCGGCAAAAGCGCTGAAGGAAGCCGCCAAACAGGCTGGATAGTATCGGAGTTGCTGAATAGACACTACCGGCGTAGGGTCGGGTTGGACTCGAGTCGACCGGGAAGGCGTCAGTGTTGCACGGTTCCCGAACGCAGTGAGTTGGTGTGTTTTCCGTTGGCTCTCAAACGACCAGACCAAGCAGGGCCGAATACAATGTATTTGCATTCAGTCGGCAATTCGCAGTTTTCGAGAATTGTCCTGTCAGCAACCGAGTTTCAGTTTTTCACTTTTGCGGCATGCGCCGGTGCAGCGCTCAATCAAGTTTCAAAAGACAACCTCCTGGAATCCGGTCGCCATTCGGCGTTCGAGTTCCAGTGTATTCGCTGTGATTGAGCTTGGCCTATTAATCCTAATTGCTGTGTTGAAGATTTCTTCTATTCGGGAGAATTCGGAACGGATTGGAATTGCACATGTTGGGAAGCACAATTGTTGAAGTCAACAACGACTTGGAAGCCAATGCTAGATACAGTGGCGGCCAGGAGATCGTCACCGTCCTTGTGAGACTCGAAGACTACGATCTCTTGAAAAGAGACGGAGGTCCACGCCCGGATCAGATCACCCTCGCTTTGCGTCATTATCTGAAACTGGTCAAAGACGACAAATGGAAACCCGAAATGACTGTTTTCTGCCATCCGGGCGGCCGCGTCAAAACGTTTCGCTGTGCTATTCCGAAGCTGCTTGGTGACGAAATACGGGATCTCGGAGGACGTTTCGACGCCCACACCCTGCAAGCTGTAAGACTCTTCCTGCTTTGAGAAAATTTCTCCAACGCGTTGGCAACCCAAGTTGAACTGGACCCAGAATTTACTTTGCCCCCCTGGACTTCAAGAGTTCCGTCACCGGTGTTTTCCCCGCCATTGTGGCCAAGGTAAGCGCTGTGGCATTGGCCTGCGTCTTAAGATTAGGATCGGCCTGCTTGTCCAGCAGTAGCTTGACTATTTCCAGATGACCCTTTTCAGCCCCTTCCATGAGGGCGGTCATTCCTCTCTTATTCTGAAGATTGACCTGAGCACCTTTTTCCAAGAGAATTTTCGCAACCTCGGTACGTCCTTCCCTGGAAACCTCCATCAATACAGTTGTGCCGTTACCGTCTTTTGCGTTCACATCGGCACCTTTTGCCAGCAGGGCGTTTACTTGCGCGACGTCGCCCTCGATTGCAGCGAGCGTGAGGTCGTATTCAAGCGGCCCTCCGAGGGTCTCGCCGGATGCCACTCCGCACAACACTAGTGATGCCGCTATGAGATAAAACGATTTCCTTAGCATTGAGTGTGCTCCTGGTTTTGAATCCGAGCGCGGCGAGAGGGGAAGAGTCTGCGTGACGACTCCACTTTACCCCAAAACATAACTCAGTACCTAGATGTTTTCGCAGTCAGCCTTCTGTCACGCTAGAAAAGCCTGCGGCTGCCATCCCATTGCTCGGCCCGAACACGTACCCAGCATTCTCTTGTCAGAATAGCCTAACGCCAATATACTTTTGGTAAGGGAGATAACACCATGACTCCGGTTCAATTGGAAATAATCATGCCGCTGATTACGACGCTGGGATTCGGTTGCCGCAGCTGCTCTCTGATCTTCAATCAGGCTGGAATAGAAGACGGGTACCGCAATGACTGCGCGAACGATTATCCGGAAGAATGGAGAGAAAGCCTCGAACAACTTCTAGAATGGATAAGCGAAATCAAGCGCCTCTACAAGCACAGACTTCGCGTCCAATTAATAGACGCGCAATCTCCTACCGGACTATGGAAACAGGTCAGGCACAGACTTTCTCAAATGCCCGCCTTCATTGTGGATCGAAAGCTCGTTCACATGGGGTGGAATAGAGACCAGCTGGAGGCCCTCATAGACCGGCGGATCAGGGAAACTTCGGGAGCGTAGACTCGCTTGATGGCGAACTGGGATCAGGTGTCTTGCGGACGACTCTCGTTCCCCGGCAGAAACTGGGAACGAGGTAAAACGACGAAAAAATGTCCCACCGTTTGGAGCCTGAAGGAATTGGCATGGATTCCGAGCTTAGAGAGATGAGGCTCCAAGGCATTGGCAAATGGCTGGAGGAAAGGCGTGTGGGGCAGGCTTTCCAGCCTGCCTTTTGCTTTCCCGAACTACGTCCGTTTTCTAAAGATGACTACGAAGCCGTCGCCGTATACAAACGGAGACTACCGCATTGGGAATTGCCTGGGGCCACATATTTTGTAACTTTCCGAGTTCACAAGCGCCTCGGAAAGATTTTGGAAAAGCCTGCTCTCGCAAGTGTGGTCGAAGAAGCGTCATGGTTTGGGCATAGCGAAAGATATGTGCTCCAAGCCTATGTTATCATGTTTGATCAAGTTCATTTGCTATAGAAACCTGTTGACTCCTGGCGTCTTGCAAAAATTCTTCAGGGGCTAAAAGGATTTACGGCAAGGATAATAAACGAAAGACTTCGAAGAAAGGGTGCTTTTTGGCAGGATGAAAGCTTTGATCATATAATAAGGAATGATCGAGCCTGGTTGGATAAGTTCGATTACATTCATGATAATCCCGTCAAAGCAGGACTAGTGAAGAGACCTCAGGATTATCCGTTCAGTAGCCTGGTGACAATCCACAGCCGAGGCAGGCTGGAAAGCCTGCCCCACACGTCTGCCAAAGGCTAAGTTGTCGTCGAGGTCAACCTAACACTCACCGCAAACTAGCCACACTCCACTTCATCAGAGCCGAAACCCGGCTTCACTCATTCACCATAAGTTGATCCACCATCCGGTTCAACATATTCGCGCCTTTGACTTCCGTCTCGAATAGCGGAAGGACAGCGCGAACCCTGTCTCCGAAGGTTTTCCAAATCACTTCCATATGCTCTTTCTGCATCTTAACACGGTTCCGGACGAACTCGGCTGTATCTTCACTCACCTGACTCTGCTGAATGAGGCCGTTCACTACGACTCCTCCCACCGGGATCCCGAATTCATAAAACCAGTTGATGAATCGTGTGATGACCGCAATAGGAAGGGCCTCCGGCAAAGTCACGAAGAAAAACGCAGTCAGAGCCTTATCAGTCAGCAGCTCTTTGGCATGCGCCATTCTATCCCTGAACCCCAGGAGGTAATCCATGAGCGGGTCCTCCTGCTTCTTCTTGGAGAAGGAGAGCATTTCCTTCAACGATTTTGCTTCTTCTCGGCTCTTGAGCATCTTCTCGACCCAAAGGCTGTACACCTTGGACATACCCAGCAGGCGCCGGGCATTCGCTGTGGGAGCTGTGTCGAAGACATAAAAATCGTACTCGTCTTTGAACATGAGGTCCATCATGTTTTCGAACATGGCAGATTCTTCAAACGCGGGGTTCATCGTTGCAGATTCTATGAAATCTTCGGCCTTAGTGGTTATGTCTGCGAACTTCAGGAACCAGTTGATTTTTTCGCGAATTTCCCGCTTGGACCTCTCTATTGTGTCGCGAGTGTCTATCTCGAACGCGTAGCAGTTTTTTTCGTCACAAACCATTACGGGTTTGCCGAAAACGTCTTGCTCGAAAAGATTTGAAAGACTGTGCACCGGATTGGTCGACGCGAGCAACGTCTTCCTACCCTGTTTTGCGGACCAGAGCGCGGCCGCTCCGGCCATGGCGGTCTTCCCCACTCCTCCCTTGCCCCCGAAGAATATGTATTTCAGTCGGGGATTATCTTTCATGAACTTATTCATGCTTATGGTAATCTCGTTCACTGTTACCCCCTACCTGCGCTAGAAATCGCCAAACATGGCTTTGGCCATCTTCTCGATCATCGGCAGGCCGGTTACGTCTCTTTCCATTTCCGGGACCGACGCAAGAATCTGTCCTGCAAAATCCTTATCAATGACTTGCAGATAATGCTCCTGCATAGTAAAGCGGTTCTTAAGATACTCGGGAATATTTTGATCCTTCAATTCAGCGGGCAAAACCCGATTGATGATGTACCCGCTGAGGGGCACATCGAATTTGGAGAACAGGTCAGCGGCCTTCATCGTATCCTTAATGACCATCTCTTCTGCCGTGAGCACGAAGAAGAAGGCGGTTTTTGCTTTGTCGGTCAGTATGCTTGACGACTTGTTGATGCGCTCTTTTATGTAGAGCAGTTCATTGAGTATAGCGTCCTCTTCCAGGTCTTTGTCACGTTGAATCACAGCGGCCACCTGGTCGTATTCACGCATTTGTTCTCGCAGGTGAGTGATCTTGTCGATCCATGCATCGTACACCGAGGCCATGCTCAAATAGTAGAGCGCATGTCCCAGAGGAACTAGATCGTAGATGTAATAGTCGTACCCGCCTGTCACGACTATATCCACCACTTCGTCAAAGATGGCGCTTTCCTCCATGGCTGGTTCTGCTGCTGCGGCCTGGATATAGCTTTCGATTTCCTCGGGGATTTTATCCATGCCGTACATATCGAGGATTTTCTGACGAATTTCCTGCTGGTACTCCTTCACCCTTCGGTCGGCGTCTATTTCCTGGGCGTAGAGGTTCGGCATGATTTCGGTGGGGCCTTTGCCGAAAATGTCTTTCTGAAATATGTCCGTGAGAGAAGCCTGAGGATCGACTGAGAATACCAGGACCTTTTTTCCTTTTTTGGCCAAGTAATAAGAAGCGGCAGCTGAGAACGTAGTTTTTCCCAATCCGCCCTTACCTCCAAACATGATGTACCTGCGATCGGGAAATTGTTCGAAGATTTTGGCTAAGGACATCGGATTATGCTCCTTCCGGAGTTGCGTGAAATGTTTTCTTCCACTCGGCTTGCTGAAAATGCCGTGGGTCGAGGTCTTGAACGTTTGCCCTGCTTTCCGGCAAAAAAGGAGACGCTTTCTCCTCGGTCAGCCCTACGTAATCCCGCGCGTGTCCCCATTATGCAAGGGCGTCGGTGAGATCTTTTTCTCTTAACATTCTGCGTTTCCAAGTGGAAATTTGAGGCACGACGTAAGGCAGCAGTCTCAGAGAATAATACGGAGGCAAAATAGGGACTCCCAGCATGTCACCCATCGTAATCAAGATGAACAGGTGCTCCATGCTGGCGCGAGTCTTCAACGCAAACCTGGCCGAATCATGCGCGGCCACGCCGTACACGAATTCTTTCACAGACTGAAAAAAACCGCCCTTTTTCTTTTCTTGATCATCAGCCATAAATCAACTCCCTGTTATTGAAGGCTGGGGACCGCACGCCTGCGATCCCCGCCTTATTTCGAACCGATCAGGCCTTCGAGGGCGCTGCCTGAGCCCTGACATCCTTGAACCTGCGAAAGGCCCTGAACCCTTCCGCAGCCAAAATCAGGGCTGCTACCACCAGGAATAGAGCGACAACCCCCATAAGGGTATTTCCCAGAATCTGTTCCGTGGCTTTGAAAACACCGCTGAACACCTTACTCAGGAGTCCGTAAGAGGTGTATAACAATGCCGCAATTGTGGTGATGAACATGAAGATCATCGGGTAGAATGTCCAGCCATAGGGTTTACCCTCTGACATGAGCCAAGCAGTAACCAGGAGCAAAGCGAGAGACGCCATGAGCTGGTTGGCTCCTCCGAAAAGCACCCAGAGATACTGCCACCATCCAGTCAAAACCAGTATTATCCCGAGAAGGCTGGCCACGAAAGTGCCGACGTGGGCATTCTTAAATATGGGGCTCACGTCGCTGAGGAGTTCTGATGTGGCCACTCTCATGAAGCGCACCACCAATTGCATGATTGTGATCGCGAGAACGATCATCATCACGCTGCCATAGGTGTTACCCAAATCCATCGGCATGCCCAACACGCCCAGGAACTTGGCCACTCCCGCTGCAAATACCTTTC
>JACRDE010000056.1 GCA_016212935.1 Desulfomonile tiedjei
ATTCCAGGAGCAACAATGAACGATCTTTTAGGCTTAGACGAGTTGAACCGTCGCGTTCTGGAAAGGGGTCTCTGTGCGGCATGCGGCGCGTGTGTGAGCCGATGCCCGTACCTCGTGAAATTCAGGGGCAAGACCGTCAAGCTGGATTCGTGCACGGTAGAGCAGGGAAGATGCTACGCGTATTGCCCCATGACCTTTTTTGACGAGAATGCCGTCAGCCAGAGTCTGTTCGGAGAGCCCTATGATGCCAACGGGCTTGGAAGAGTGATCGCAGTTGCTGCAGCCAGATCCTCGTTTGGAGAAATTCAATCCGTTGCGCAGGGCGGAGGCGCTGTTACGTCTCTAGTTATTACTGCATTAGAGGAAGGCATCGCGGATGCCGCGGTATTGACAACTTCCGAAGGGACCGACGGATATCTCAAAGGCATTGTCGTAACCGATAAGGACGAAGTCAAAAGAGCTGCAGGCTCCAAGTTTGTAGGCGCTCATTCGCTCGAAGCTTTGAGAGAAGCTCTGGACCGCGGTTACCAGCGAATTGCCATCGTGGGATTGCCTTGCCAGGTGAAGGCCTTGCGAAAAATGGCCTTGTTAGACCTCAAGCAAGAGAATTTGGCAAATCGCATAAGCATGGTAATTGGCTTGTTCTGCAATTGGGCGCTGTCTATCCGTGATTTGCTGCCGTTTCTCTCCGAGAGAATAGGCCCTGGCAAAATCAAGAAATACGATATTCCTCCGCCTCCGGCAAAGATACTAAAGGTGTTTACCGAAGAGGAAACGATTGACATACCTCTGGACGACATCAGGTCGATCACACAAGAATCCTGCAAGTTGTGCGACGATATGACATCGGAATTCGCGGATATCTCCGTCGGGATGTACGAAGGCAAGGTCGGTTGGAACACATTGCTGACGAGGACTGATGCAGGACGGACCCTCGTACGGCTTGCCGCAGAAAAGGGTAGCCTTGAGCTTTCCCCCTTTCCCGAAGAGAATCTGGCCCATCTGCGAAGCGCTTCTTTACAGAAAAAGGAACGCGCAAGGGCCGCTGTATCGTTAGACATCGATAGCGTGCCTTGAGCTTTTGAGCGCGCTTTGATCAAGGGCTGACGTCGAATTAAGAGGTCATACGAACTTCCATGGCGGAAAACGCCACAACGAAACATGAAAACGTCTCAGTAGGATCTGCAGCTTGCCGGTCCCCATCAAGTAGTTTTCATGGGAATTTGCTTTCAGAGCAGCAACAAAGGTGAAGCCTGCTTTGCTGAGGCAGGTTTCACTTGTTCCTTGATGGTTCTTTCTTTGAATGCGAACGTGCATCTGATTCAGCCCAGGCACGGCCTTTCCGGAGATGACAAATCATGCCGTTGATAAGTTTGGACGAACCTGGAAAAGAAGTCTTAATGATGGGTAATGAGGCCATCGCAAGAGGCGCTCTCGAAGCTGGAGTGCAGGTGGCGGCTGCTTACCCGGGGAATCCTTCCTCCGAGATAATTGGGTCCCTGGCCGGAGTGGCCAAGGAAATGGGCATTTACGTAGAATGGTCGGTAAACGAAAAAGTCGCCCTCGAAGTTGTCGCTGCAGCGGCTACCTCAAATGTCAATGCGCTCGTGGCCATGAAGCAGAACGGCCTCAATGTGGCCAGCGATTTTCTGCTCAACCTTAATTTGACGGGCATTCGGGGCGGTCTCGTGATGGTGGTTGCGGACGATCCTTCAGGAATCTCCAGCACCAATGAAGAGGATTCGCGTATTTACGCGAAGCTTGCGGACATTCCACTTCTTGAACCTTCGACGTTTCAGGAAGCGAAGGAAATGACCCTTCAGGCCTTTGACCTCTCACGCAAAATCGGAAATGTGGTCATGATCCGCAGCGTGACGAGGATCTCGCACGCACGCGGAAACGTCGTGCTCGGTCAGCTTCCCAGGGACCTTCCAACGCCCCGCTTTGACACATCCTCTCCCTTAAGCCCTATGCCTAGCTCGCTGTCCCATCCGGCGCTGCATCGGAAGCTGGAGCGAGCGGCCGAGATCCTGAAAGACAGTGAGTTCAACCATTATGAAGGGCCGGAAAATCCCGAAATCTTGATCATCACATGCGGAGCGGGATGGTTTTTCTCCAAAGAGGCTATAGATATCTTGGGGCTTAGCTCCCGGCTGGGTGTATTGAAAATCGGCACGACGTGGCCTTTGCCTGGGACTGTTTTGCTGAATTCCTTGAAGACGACCGAAAAAGTGCTGTTCCTTGAGGAGGTCGACCCTGTCCTGGAAAACAACGTGGCCGCGTTTTTCGCTTTTCACAACCGTGAACTTCCTGCAATTGACTTTATGGGCAAGAATTCAGGACATGTCCCATCCACGGGCGAGCTTTCTCCGGACCTGGTCTTGCAGGTGCTGTCCGGCCTGACTGGCGTTCGGATACCTGATGAAGAACCCGATTACGTAGAAAAGACCAAAGAAGCTCTTCTTAATTACGCCCCCAACAGGTCGCTCGCCTTTTGCGCTGGTTGTCCTCACAGGAGTTCCCTATGGGCCATCAAAAAGGCCTTGGCCCTGGACGGGAGAGACGGAATTCTTTTCGGCGACATCGGGTGCTACTCATTGGGAATATTTGCGACGGGGTACTTCCAACTTAAGACTTTGCACGCGATGGGTTCCGGGGCGGGTATGGCATGCGGTTTCGGGAATTTCGCGCGTCTGGGGGCGACTCAGCCTAGCCTCGCCGTATGCGGTGATTCAACCTTTTTTCACTCTGTCGTGCCGGCCTTGATGAACTCGGTGCATTCAGGATCTAATTTTCTCCTGATAGTCCTCGACAACAGCGCCACTGCCATGACCGGTTTTCAGCCTCATCCGGGGAGTCCGGTGAACGCGATGGGCATGCCCGCACCCTCGATAGTCATTGAGGATCTTTGCAGATCAATAGGAATGGAGACTGTCGTCCGTGACCCGTTCGATATCGAGGATACTGCTCTGACGATCTATGAAATGATCCAGAGGCAAACTGGCCCCAAGGCGCTTGTGCTTAGACATGAATGCGCTCTCGTGAGTGCGAAAAAACGGAAAGCTCAATTCAGAATGCGGGTCGATCCTGAAAAATGCGTAGGCGATGATTGCGGCTGCAACCGCCTTTGCACCAGAGTCTTCAAGTGCCCTGGATTGATCTGGGATCGGTCCGGACAGAAATCCAAGATTGACGAAGCCATTTGCGCCGGATGCGGAGTGTGCGTGAACATCTGCCCTTCACAGGCCATTGTGAGGGAGGACGCCTGATGAATAAAGATCCTTACAACTTGGTGGTTGCTGGTGTCGGCGGACAGGGAAATGTGCTTGGCTCCCAGTTAATCGGAACGGTTCTCGTGAACCAGGGCTACAAGGTGACCATCGGAGAAACTTACGGAGCGTCACAGCGAGGTGGCTCGGTAATGAGCCATGTGAGGATTTCAGCGAAACGTCAGTACGGCCCCCTCATCCCACCGAGATTCGCGGACCTCGTGATAGCGCTGGAACCCAGTGAAGCGGCCCGAGTGCTCGCCCGCTACGGCAATCGAAACACGGTAGCGATAGTTAATACCAGGCCTGTGTACTCCATCGATGTTACCGGTGGAGCGGTCCATTACCCGGAAACGAACGGTCTTATGGAGAAAATCAGATCTCTCACAAGCAAGGCCTATTTCTTGGATGCTACTGATAGGGCTCTGCAGATGGGCAATCCTATTCTGGCCAACATAATCATGATCGGAGCGGTATCGGCTGCCGGGATACTGCCTATTACGGAGAGCAACCTGGAAAAAGCCATCAGCGAAGTGCTCTCGTCCGAAAAGGTGTCAGTGAATCTCAAGGCATTCGCTGTAGGAAAGGAACTCATAGCATCCCAGATTAGCCGTGACTGTTGAAAAAATGAGGAACGTAGCAGGTATGGGTCAGTGAGGCCGCGTCCGGAAAACGCCATCGACTATCAGAAACACCGGATATCGCGCCAACAGTTCTGCATACACGAACAGTCAAAAGATTTTTTCTGCATTATTTCTTCACGCGTTTCTTCGCTGCGTCGGATTTGTCCCGATTTTTGCCAGCATCTACGTTTCACTCTATGAATTGACTCCGGGGAAAAAAAGATTATACTCGTAAGATACCGGATTTTCCGGGCATGGAGAGGTATTATGAAATTCTGGCGCCTGCCCCTCGACGCCGAGGCTCATACGATCCCGCATGGGAAAGTGAACATAATATGGAATCGCTGCAAAGGCTGCGGTTTCTGTATCGAGTTCTGCCCGAACAGCTGTCTGAAAGAAAGCAAACACTTCAACGCGAAAGGATATCATCCGCCCGAGGTGGTGCTTCAGGCCGAAGATTGCGTGGAATGCGGATTGTGCTCCCTAATCTGCCCCGAATTCGCCATATTCACCGAACTGAAGGAAGCAAAAGAAATAACCGAGGAAGACATACAAAAGGTGACTATTCGCTATTCCCGGAAAGACAAGCGATACCAGAAGCGATGAATATCATTACTCCGGAATTTTCCCACTAATCTAAATTCAAAGGGATCCAGGATCATTTGATGGCGGACAAAGACGTTTTGACCGGTGAACATTTCATTCACGGCGATGCAGCCTGCGCGGAAGGTGGAATAGCTTCAGGATGTCGCTTTTTTGCTGGCTATCCCATTACTCCAGCCACAGAAGTCGCTGAACGCATGGCTAGACGGCTCCCGCAAGTCGGCGGCGTCTACATTCAGATGGAAGACGAGATTGCCTCCATGGCAGCGATTCTGGGGGCTTCGTGGGGTGGCGTCAAGTCAATGACGTCCACTTCAGGGCCGGGGTTTTCCCTTATGATGGAAAACATCGGTCTCGGAATGATGACGGAAACCCCGTGTGTGGTGGTTAACATACAACGAGGCGGCCCCTCAACCGGTCTTCCCACTCTGGTGGGGCAGGCGGACGTGATGCAGGCCCGCTGGGGATCTCACGGGGATTATGGGTGCATAGCGCTTGCACCCGCGTCTCCTCAGGAATGCTTTGACTTTACGGTGGATGCTTTCAATCTTTCTGAGATCTACAGGCAGCCGGTTTTCGTCCTGGGTGACGAGGTTGTGGGCCACATGACTGAAAAGGTCATCATCCCGCCCCGAGAAGAATTGAGAATTGTCGAACGCGGCAAACCGCAGGCCAAGAAGGAAGACTATCTGCCTTTTGATTTCAAGGGCCCAATGCCAGCCCAAATGGCTGTCGCAGGCCAAGGATACCACGTACACGTGACCGGGCTGACTCACGACGAACGTGGTTATCCGGTTATCACGGATGCCGTTCAGGAGCGTAATATCAGGCACATCGTGGATAAGATCCGAAAGAACGCCGACAAGATCATTCGTGTGGAATCTGTGTTCCTGGACGATGCCGAGGTTGTGGTAGTTGCTTACGGATGCACTTCCAGGGTGGCCCGTCAGGCTGTGGAAGACCTTAGAAGCAGGGGAGTCAAGGCCGGTTTGCTTCGGCTGATCACAATTTGGCCGTTTCCGTCCAATATGATAAGGCAGCTTGCTAAGCAGGTGAAAGCATTTATTGTTCCGGAGATAAACTACGGCCAGGTGGCTTACGAGGTGGAAAGAACGGCCCAGGGCAACGCCGAAGTGGTGCTGATGGCCCTGATGGGCGGGTCCATTCACAGGCCCGATGAAATAGAGGAATCGGTCCTGGAGTATTTTTAATAATTCGAGACCCACATGAATCGTGCCAGGATTTATTCGAGTAAACCAATTACTTCGGCTGTTTTGGAGCACTTATGAAGGTAAAACTCAGAGAAATAGTCCCGTTCGACAAAGAGGCTGAAGAGAAAGCCATTCAAAAGGATCACGGCCTCCATCCGGATGATAAGTACCTCAAACCGGGTCGTATTCCACATATCTGGTGCCCGGGATGCGGTCTTGGCGTGGTCTTGACCTCTTTCATAGAGGGCATGCGGCGCAAGGGCTTGTCAGTGGATCAGTGCGCTGTCGTGTCAGGCATTGGATGCACCGGCCGAGTCGCAGGGTACCTGGACATGGACACGTACCACACCACGCATGGCCGCGCGATCCCGTTCGCCACGGGTCTGGCCCTTGCCAAGCCGGATTTGCACGTTACAGTATTTTCCGGAGATGGTGACCTGTTTGCAATCGGCGGCAATCACATGATACACGCGGCTCGCCGGAATGTGAACCTGAAGGTTTTGTGCGTGAACAACTTCAATTTCGGTATGACCGGCGGTCAAGTGGCGCCCACGACTCCACTGGAAGCGCGCACGTCCACCACTCCCCTTGGAAATGCGGAACCGGGCTTCAATCTGCCATACTTGGCACACGCTGCGGGCGCAATTTACGTGGCCCGTTGGACTACCTTCCATCCCAGGCAGCTCGTTCATTCCATTAGCGAAAGTCTGGGCAAGAAGGGCTTCACGTTCATTGAAGCAATAGCTCCGTGTCCGACTGGTTACGGGAGACCCAATAAACTGGGCTCCGGTCTCGAAGAGATGCGCTACTACAGGGAAATGTCCCAGATCCGCAACGGTGCGGATTTGAGGGATACCGAGATCCGCCTGAGAGAGAAGATCATCGTGGGAACATTCATCAACACCGATCGGCCCGATTTCATGGAAAATTATATGGGAAAGGTCGTTGCAAGGGCTAGAGCCAAAGGCAAGGGCAAGGAAAAGGGCAAAGCGGCATGAGTGAGAAACAGGAAATCAGACTTGCGGGATTCGGTGGCCAGGGAATTATTTTGTCCGGTCATATTCTTGGAAAAGCCGCGTCGCTCTTCGAAAAAAAGAACGCTGTATTCACCCAGAGCTACGGCCCTGAGGCCCGGGGAGGCTCTTGCAGCGCCGACGTGGTGATATCCACACAAACGGTCCATTACCCTAAAGTGGGAAATCCCTCTCTACTGGTGATAATGAGTCAGGGCGCGTGGGCTACTTACGGTTCTTCGCTTAATCCCGGTGGGACACTGATTCTCGACCAGGATCTGGTCACCCTGGAAAAAGAACCCGAGAGTGTCACCATATTTAGGGTCCCTGCCACTCGCATAGCGGAGGAGATGGGCAAGAAGATTGTGGCCAACATCGTCATGCTCGGAGCTGTGGCTGCGTTGGGCGGCGTGGTTTCGTACGAATCCTTGAAGAAATCCGTGCTCGCGTCGATTCCACCCGGGACTGAGGAGCTCAACGTCTCCGCGTTCGACAAAGGTCATGAGTTCGGAGTCGATCTCCTGAAGCGACTCAAGGCTCCTGCCTGACGGCGCGATTTGAGCCCCGGTTCACTAAAGACAAGCGTCCGCGGACGAACTTCCGACGCGGATTTGCTGGAAGAAACAGTTCATTGGGAGAAAAAAGCGAAGCAATCATGGCTGATTTAAACGGTATACGAATCGGCGTTTACGTATGTCACTGCGGAAAGAACATCGGCGGTACAGTTCGCTGTGATGAAGTGGCCGAGTACGCCCGACAACTGCCGGGAGTGGCTTTGGCTACGGATTCGCTTTACACCTGCTCGGAACCCGGTCAGGAACAGATTAAGCACGATATCCGGGAACACCAGCTGAACCGGGTTGTCGTGGCGTCATGCACTCCCAGGCTTCATGAGCCAACATTCAGGGCCGCATGTGAAAGCGCAGGCCTTAATCCTTACCTCCTTGAAATGGCTAACATACGCGAGCACTGTTCCTGGGTGCACCTTCACGACAAGGACGCTGCTACTGAAAAGGCAAAGGACCTGGTCGCCATGGCGGTGGGCAGGGCTGCGAAATTGATGCCTCAGTTCGAGGTCACGGTACCGGTGGCTCGCAAGGCAATGGTCATCGGAGGCGGCGTGGCCGGGATTCAGGCTGCCCTGGACATGGCAGACGCCGGGTACCAGGTCTACCTGGTGGAGCGTACAGGCAGCATAGGCGGCCGAATGGCGCAAATCGACAAGACATTCCCAACCATGGATTGCTCCATCTGCATACTCGCGCCGAAAATGAGCGAGGTGGGGAGACACCCGAACATAGAATTGCTAACGCTCTCGGAGGTTCAGGAAGTTCAAGGGCATATCGGGAATTTCAAGGTCAAAGTGCTCAAGAAAGCCCGATACGTAACAAAAGAATGCACCGCCTGCGGCGATTGCATCAAGGCGAGCCCGCAGCATGCCCCGGATGAGTTCAACGCAGGGCTCTCTATCCGAAGAGCAATCTACATCCCGTTTGCTCAGGCTGTGCCATCCACTTTCCTGGTGGACATGGATCGCTGTCTCAACAACTCCGGGATAGTGGCCTGCGACAGATGCTTCCAGGCGTGCTCCCACAAGTGCATAGACTTCGCAGCCAACGACGAAGTCCTGGACCTGGACGTGGGAACTATCGTGGTGGCAACAGGCGTGGACGTGTACGATCCTACAGCGCTCACCGAGCTGGGTTACGGCAAATTCCCCAATGTGATAACAACGCTTGAATTCGAGCGCCTCATCAACGCGGGCGGCCCATCGGGCGGAGAATTGATACGGCCGTCTGACAGAAGACGCCCCCAGAGGGTTGCCTTCCTGCAATGCATCGGTTCCAGAAGCAAACGCAGCAATCCTTATTGCAGCAATGTGTGCTGCATGAACACAGTAAAGGATGCTCTACTTATAAAAGAGCATTGGCCGGACACTGAAATTTACGTCTTTTACATTGATATTCGAGCCTTTGGGAAGGGCTTCGAGGACTTGTTCCAGCGGGCCCGCCGCGAGGGCGTGACTTTCGTCAGGGGCATTCCCGGCGAAATCATCGAGGACATAAAGACAGGCGATCTGACGCTGCTCGGAGAGAACACCCTCCTGGGAAAACACTACAGGCATCGCATGGACATGGTGATACTATCAGTGGGCATCAAACCCCACAAGGACGCGGATAAGATCCAGAGACTGTTGAATCTCGCCACGGATACCGACGGCTTTTACATGGAAGCCCACCCGAAACTGAGGCCGGTTGATACTACCACGGGCGGCGTGTTCCTCGCGGGAGCGGCGGAAGGTCCTAAAGATATTAAAGACTCTGTGACCCAGGCGTCAGCAGCCGCATCCAGGGCTAATATTCTGATGAGCCGGGGCGAGGTCAAAATACCAGCCATTACATCCAGGATAGACCCCAAGAAATGCACTGCCTGCGGATTGTGTGCCCGGGTTTGTCCGTACCACGCTATCGAGGGAAGCAAAGAGCAAGGATTCTACCGGGTGATCGAAGCCGCGTGCCAGGGCTGTGGCGCCTGCGTACCGGAATGCAGATTCGGGGCCCTGGACCAGACCCATTTCACGGAGGACCAGATCGTTAGTCAGATTAATGCGGCTTTGGCTTCGGATCCTCATGACAAGATCCTCGCTTTCGCATGCAACTGGTGTTCGTATGCCGGAGCGGATTTTGCAGGAGTATCGAGGATACAGTATCCCCATAACGTGCGGATAATCCGGACAATGTGCTCAGCGCGTGTCTCCCCGTCTTGGATTGAGAAAGCTTTCATCATGGGCGCCGGAGCAGTTCTGGTTTCCGGGTGCCATCCAGCCGATTGCCACTACAACAATGCTAACCAGAATACAGCCCGCAGAGTGGAGCGATTCTGGAAGCGCATGGAAAAACAGGGTATTAACAAGGACCGCCTCAGGCTGGCTTGGGTCTCCGCAGCGGAGGGCGCTCAGTTTGCCAAGGTGATCAAGGAGATGGAAGCGGGGCTCAAGAAACTCACTTCCCAACAAATACAGGAAGCGGCCGAAAAGCTCCAAAAATCTCTTACTAAAAAGAGTGAAGCCACATGACAATAAAAATCTGGAAACACTTTCCCAGGGAAGACCTTTATGAGTGTTATCAGTGTGCGCGCTGCACAGGTTCTTGTCCCGCAATGGAGGTTGCTCCCGCGTACGGCCCCAGGGAGACCATCCTGAAGTGCCTCAACCTCGGCCACGACAAGGTAGTTGAAGATGAGAAAGTCTGGCTGTGCTGCACGTGTAACGTCTGTGAGGACCGGTGCCCCCAGAAAATTCCCATTTCGGATCTGCTGGTAGCGCTACGTAACTCCGCGGCCAGGCGGGGAAACATTCCCACCAGGCTGAGCATGGCTTTAGAATTGCTTGCCAAGACTGGCCGTTCCATGATCGTCCACCAGTTGGATGAAATGAGGGCACATCACGGGTTGTCGCCGTTGCCAGCCGCCCCTGTGGAAGAGTTACGGGACATTCTGAAAAAGACCGGTCGTGATGAAGTTATAGAATTCTGAATTCGCCGGGAAACCGGCAGACCGTCGAAAGGTGACCATGAGATATGCCCTGTACCTGGGATGCGCAATCCCGATAAAATATCCTGGCTTCGAAGCCGCCACTCGTCTTGTTTGTGAGCGCGTCGGAATAGAGCTTGTGGACTTGCCGTTTTCGTGCTGCCCACCGCCAACAAGCATGAAACTCGTCCACTACGATTCCTGGCTTGCTCTGGCAGCGCGGAACCTTTGCTTGGCAGAGGAGGCCGGGCTCGATCTGCTGACTCTTTGTTCTGGCTGCGTAAACACTCTGAAAGAGGCGAATCACATCCTCAAACAAAGCGACTCCAAGCGGCGGAAGGTGAACCGTATCTTGGAGGACCACAAGCACCAGTTCAATGGCACGATTAAAGTTACACATATTTTGGACGTGCTATATCAGGACTCAGTGGTGGAAAGACTTCTCAAGGAGCGCGTTCGGGACGTTCCCTTGAGAATCGGATGTCATTACGGTTGCCATTATTTCAGGCCTCCGAAAATCATGTATCCCCAAGAGCTGTCCGACGCGGAATCCTATGTGCCTGTGAGCATGGACCATTTGCTTTCTATCATAGGAGTCGAACCGGTTGAGTATTCAAGGAAATTCCTGTGTTGCGGTTCACCCCTCGGTGCGAATATGGACCAGGATGCTGGGTATGAAATCACCAGACAAAAGCTCGGCCATATCCGCGATCGCAATATTCAGGCACTGTCGGTAGTCTGTCCGTCATGCTTCGAGCAATTTGACATGGGGCAGATAGTCCTGGGACGAAAAACGAAAGAAAAAGAAAAGATCCCAACATTTTACCTGACACAGCTCATCGGCCTCGCGTTGGGCTTGAGTTCCAAGGACGTTGGGCTGGACGTCCACAGGGTAAAGGCTAAGAAATTGTTGGAAAGCATCGAGGTTGCCTGATTCGACGGATTCAGAGCGAGCCGGGCTCCGGACCAAATTGAAACCTCGGGCGCCGATAGGCCGGTCCCGTGACTTCGCCTCGATTCTTTTGTATCATGACCGACTAGAGACTGTTGGTTCCTGGGAGTCCGCCCATTGTCCGGGGACTGACCTCGTAATGAAATCCTTTTTCACGGGAATTAGACCATATGGATCGCACAACGAAGAAACCGCCCCTTTCCAAAGAAGAACTACAGGATCTCCGCGGTGAGCTAATGCTCGCGGACAGCTTGGTACGCATAGAAAACGTATTGATGGTGCTCTCCGGAAAAGGGGGCGTCGGGAAGAGTACAGTTGCAGTGAATCTGGCTGCTGCTCTGGCAGCGTCCGATCGCAACGTCGGCCTCCTGGATATAGACATTCACGGTCCCAGCGTGCCCACTCTTTTGAAGCTAGATGGGGCCGTTTCCCCGGGACAGTCTGAAAGAGGCATGCTGCCCATCGCATACAACGAGAAGCTTAAGGTGATGTCCATAGAATTCGTGCTCAAAGACCAGGCAAACGAAGCAGTCATCTGGCGCGGGCCGATGAAGCACGCAATGATAAGGCAATTCATCGCTGAGGTGGACTGGGGAGATCTGGATTTTCTGGTTGTGGATGCCCCTCCGGGCACTGGAGATGAGCCCCTTTCGATCTGCCAGATGGCGCCGCCGAGGTCCATGGCGATAATTGTAACCACGCCGCAGCAAGTTGCTCTGAAGGACGTCCGGAAGTCCATCCGCTTCTGCAAAGCTTTGGAAATGCCCATTTTCGGGATCATTGAGAATATGAGCGGCTTTATATGCTCACATTGCGGGACTCAACACCAGTTGTTCAAGAGCGGCGGAGGCGAAAAACTCGCCAGGGAAACAGGGTTCAGGTTCCTTGGACGCATTCCCATAGATCCCAGACTCGTGGATTCTTCGGACGAGGGCAAGCCGTTCGTGTTGGAACATCCCATGTCCCCGACTTCCAAGGCATTTGATGAAATTATCGGTCCCATATTGGCCTTGTCGACGCCCAAAATGAAGAAACACTGACCTGATCCGGTTTCGCAAAAGCCTTTTGTGCGCAAAATAGTCAACCAGTTCCGAGACCTGTACCTGATATAGTGTTTGCACAAAATAATGGCCCATTGATGCTCCGTCACCGCGGCGAAAGCCGGGGTCCACAACGTAATGAACAGACTGGATTCGGGCCTTCGCCGGAATGACGATGTCAGCTATCCCATTCGGACAGAATTCTAGACAATGCCTGTAAGTCCATCAAACGTGTCTTGTCCGGCATTACTGGTTTTGTAACAATCCGGAGCAAGGGGGGCCGTTGGGATGATTCCACTACGAGACAGCGTTCCTTCGGAAAAGTATCCGGTGATGACATTAGCCATCATAGTGGTGAATAGTCTCGTATGGTTCTATGAAGTCTCTCTGGGTGCTCGAGCCGACCGTTTTATCTTCGAATATGGCTTGATTCCGCTCCGTTTTGTGGCATTCAACAGATTTGAAGGGGGATTCCTCGACAATGCTTTAATCCCGGTGTTTTCTTCCATCTTCATGCATGGAGGTTGGTTGCACGTCATCGGAAATATGTGGTTTCTTTGGATCTTCGGTGACAACGTGGAAGATCGCCTGGGACACTTCAAGTATTTGATTTTCTATATTCTGTGTGGAATCGGAGCGTCACTGCTGCACATCATTGCGGAGCCTGCCTCGAAAGTGCCTATGGTAGGAGCCAGCGGAGCGATTTCTGGAATTCTCGGCGCCTATTTAGTCAGTTACCCGCATGCGCGCGTCCATACTCTGCTGATACTTTTCGTTTTCATCCAATTTGTGGAAATACCGGCGTTCCTCTTTCTTATTTTGTGGTTTGTGTTTCAGTTCATGAGTGGGGCCACCCAAGCCGCCGTTCAACATGACGCCGGCGGAGTTGCCTATTGGGCTCATGTTGGCGGTTTCGTTGTAGGAATTGTGCTTTTCATGATTTTTCCGAAGAAACCTGCAAGGCAAAGCTTCTTGGGCGCAGATTATCCATCCTATCGACGCAGGTGGTAATTCTCATACACACCTCACAGTCCCATTGGTATGAGTGATTACTCTTGTAGCCATCCTTCCGGTGACAACGCATCGCTGCTGACCCATCCTTCTTCCAACCGCTCTTTGCCCATAGGGTCTGAACTCATCAAGCAGTTCGTGATAAACTTCTTGTGGACATCCAACCCACAAAAAATGGGGTGCAAAACCGTCACAACGCTTGTATCCTGTACCAGGGTCATGGACGGCCTCATACTCTGATTCAAGATTTTCATAATGCAGTATGCTGCCATGATCCTTCCACTCTAGGGTATTCTCATTTTTCGTTGTGTCCCAAGGGCAATGGATGTTGGTAGGAAGTATCACCAGGAGAACCGAACCGACCTATGGAAAAGAAACAGAAGATCAACGCAAAGAGGTTCGTCGAAGATTTTCGTGCTGGAAAATCCGAATTAGAACTGATGCACATTCATGGCTTGAGCCCGGCAAACCTCGATAAGGTGATTCGCTCCCTGATAGAAAAGAATTTTCTCGGACAATCTGAAGTAGATCGTCGCAGAGAGCCGCCATCGAAATTCGATGAACCGCTTCCTCACCCTGAGCCTTTGGATTGGGCTTCGCACTCGGCAGAAATGAGACGCCTTTCAGGCGATAGAGCGGACGGTTCATCTTTTTGTCCTCAATGCGGGGCTCAGGTCTCGAAGAAGATGCTGACCTGTCCCGAATGCGGCCACGTTATCCCCGGGCAAGATCGGTGGGCAGAGGCTGAACCCAAAACAGGCCTTTTGCAAAGACTCTCCCCGAAGACTATCGGGTGTATTTTGGCTTTTCCTGTAGCTGTAGTCCTCTTCTTTTTTTTCAAGAACATAATTGTTCCTATGGCTGAAACAGTGGGTGACAAAAGAGCGCAAGCCGTACGTAAGGAAATCCCCAAAGGAAAGACTCCTATGGAGGCGGCAAAGGATATGGCCAAGGAACTCTCCACCAGGACCATAAGCGCCGAAGTCACGAGATACATTGAGGATGAGATTCTCACGAGCGCTAAAGTGGACTTCTCATCATTCACTGTGGGGCCGAAATGGGAACAATTGACCGCGCAAGAAAGGGAGTTGTTTGTGCGGGAAATATCCCTCGCGATGGAAGGGTCCAACCTGAAGAAAGATTTCCGTCTCGTCAGCCCGTCAGGCCACACCATTGCAAAAGTGGTGGACGGTACCGCAATTTGGAAAGATGGTACCGACCTAGTGTTGCCGCATTCGCCTCGTCCCACAGAAGAAACA
>JACRDE010000483.1 GCA_016212935.1 Desulfomonile tiedjei
CTTCAAAATGTCGCGGAGAGAGATGGAGACGCAAGAATTATCTCAAATTACGAGGCCATTGGGATAAGCAAATCCGGAAACCGTATTAGTGTGGCCGCCTGGGTAACCGAGATCGAATACTCCGGTACGCAGGCGTTTCTCGCCTTCGTCATGGACGTGACCGAGATTAAGAACCTCAGAGCACAACTTCTCCAGGCTCAAAAAATGGAAGCCATAGGAAATCTGGCTGGAGGCGTTGCTCACGACTTCAACAACCTGCTCACCATCGTTCAAGGCTATTCCGAATTGCTCTTGCTGGATGAAAACCTGGACGATCAAGCCAAGTCGGATATCGATAAAATAAATCACGCTGCACAAAGCGGCGCCGACCTTGTTCAGAGATTATTGGCGTTCAGCAGAAAATCCGAAATGAAGCCGCGGCCCATAAACTTGAACCAACAGATTGCCCAAACCCAATCTCTCTTGTCACGCACGATTCCCAAGAACATTTCCGTCGAGTTGCGCCTGGCGGACGAACTGCCGGCAATTGAGGCCGATCCCGTCCAGGTAGAGCAGATTCTTATGAATCTGGCGGTGAACGCGAGAGATGCCATGCCTGATGGCGGCACTCTGGTCATCGAAACGCAATGCTGCGCGCTGACTGAAGAGTATGCTCGTTCCCTTGTTGATGTCAGCCCGGGAAACTACGCACTGCTTGTGGTTTCTGATACCGGGGCCGGGATTGCCGATGACGCGTTGGAGCATATCTTCGAGCCATTCTTCACCACTAAGTCTCCTGGAATGGGGACCGGACTGGGACTTGCTACCGTGTACGGTATAGTGAAACAGCACGGAGGCCATATTTACTGCCAGAGCGGACCAGAGGGTGGCACCACTTTCAAAATTTACTTGCCGGTAATTGATACGGAAATGGAACTGGAAACTCTGCGACAGAGCGGTCCCACGATACCGGGTGGCACAGAGACAATTCTGGTGGTAGATGACGAGGAGAGTGTAAGAGACCTTGGGGAACGGATTCTAAGACGAGCCGGATACTCCGTGCTGACGGCGGCCAATGGGAAAGAGGCATTGGAGCTTTTCAGAAGAGAAAAGGAGAAAATTTCCCTGGTAATACTTGACTTGATCATGCCGGAAATGGATGGAAATCAGTGCCTCAAGGAGATCCTCCAAATTGATAGGAAAGCTAAGATTATAATATCCAGCGGTTTTTTTCCGAATGTATCACTCAGGGACACGTCAAGAACGGGTGCAAAGGCCTCTGTTGACAAGCCGTACGATATGAACCAGCTCATCCAGGCGGTTCGTCGTGTCCTGGATGACGAATGATACCATTTCGCTTTCAAATATGTAAAATCTGGGAGGCACTTCTTGTAAGAAGTTCCTGGAAGGGGGTTTGGGGGCATATGCGCTAACTTGAGGATGTTCGGCTCTTTATCCGTCATTCCGGCGAAGGCCGGAATCCAGTCTTTTAGAACGGATTCTGGACCCCGGCCTTCGCCGGAATGACGGTGTTGTGCTTGGATAAGTAGCTGAAATAACGTGAATCCATTCTTTAAGTTAGCGCATATGGGGGTTTGGGGGGAAACTCTTTACCAAAGAGGTTCCCCCTAATCTTACTTCTTCAGAATGCGCATTAGTATAAAATACTTCGCCGCTCGTTTGAAGGCCCATCCGTATAGGGTCATACAAGCATACTCTGGGATGGACATTCGTACGGTAATGTCTCCACGAGCATCTTTTTCAGGGCTTCTTCAAGGCGAAGCAATTCAAGTTCAAGACTTTCAAGAATCTCCTCGGTTTGGTGGAAGTCTTGTTCCGGAGTCACTGATTCCAATTTCAGCACGAGCTCAAAGGCCGTCTTTGCAGCAAAATTCCCAACGCTTCCTTTGAGCGTGTGGGCTGCGGCCCGCAACGAATCGAAATCCCCTGCCCGAATAGACTGCCGGATCTCATTAAGCCGAATAGAGTAATCTTCTATGAAAAGGGTTACAAGATCCTGCAACAGGTCTTTGTCCCCTCCCACGCGATCGAGCAACTCGGCTTCGTCAAGAATGCTTTTGTCTGTATCATTCTCCGCACAGACGGGCCGGTCCTGTCCCATTCTTGCCAGCATTGACTCGATGGTTTCGTGAAGTTCGTTAAAATTGATCGGCTTGGCTATGTATCCATCCATCCCTGCTGCGAGGCACCTCTCTCGATCGCCCTTCATGGCATGAGCCGTCATGGCCACGATAGGTATGGGCCGGTTACCATTGCACTTGCCTGCTCTAATTGACCTGGTAGCCTCAAAGCCATCCATTTCAGGCATCTGAACGTCCATAAGAATGAGGTCAAAGCTGTCATGCGACAATGCCTCCAAAACTTGCCGGCCATTTGCAGCCAGATCTACCTCGTGTCCCATCTTCTGAAGCATCCTTATTGCCAGCTTCTGGTTGACGATATTGTCTTCAGCCAGTAGTAGATGAAGTTTTCTAGATTGCTGGCGGACGGAGTGACCAGTGGCAGGTTCTTTTCTGCTTGCATTTCTGTCGTTTGTTCTGATTGTCATGGAGATAGCGTCAAGCAGGTCAGCCTGCTTAACCGGTTTGAACAGGTACGCGGAAATACCGAGCTCGCGGCATCGGGAAGCGTCGCCGCTCCGACCGCCGGACGTGAGCATTACGATCTTCTCAAGCTTCATTTCGGGGTCATGATTGATCATACTAACTAACTGGAATCCGTCTATTTCAGGCATCATGTAGTCAATCAGCGCAAGCTCGAACGGCTGCTCTCTCAAGGTGGATTCCTTTATCAATTCAAGTGCGGGATGTCCGCCGTCTGCGAGTGTTGGTTCCATGCCCCAGGCTGTGAGCATTTCCTTCAGAATACGTCGATTTGTCTCATTGTCGTCCACCACCAATACTCTGATCCCTTTAAGGTCTGCAAATTTGGGAACATCTGCTCCCAGTTCACTTGCTTGGAGAATTTCAAGACGAGCAGTGAAATGAAAAGTACTCCCTTGTCCGATCTCGCTATCCACCCATATTTCCCCTCCCATCATCTCCACCAACTGGGAAGAGATGGCTAATCCAAGCCCGGTCCCGCCTTGAGCCCTGGTCGTAGAGCTGTCAAGTTGCTCAAAAGGCTTAAATATCGTATTCTTTTGATCGACAGGAATCCCGGGACCCGAATCCTGAA
>JACRDE010000484.1 GCA_016212935.1 Desulfomonile tiedjei
AGTGAAATTTACGGACGGAGGCGGCATCACTTTGAGAGTGTTTCATACCGACTCTGACCCCGGGACCAGCAACTGCAGTCCAGACGACGGTAATCTTGTATTCTTCGAGGTAGAAGACACTGGAATAGGGATTGCGGAAGACGAAATTGAACGCCTCTTCAAGTATTTTGAACAGACCCGCAGCGGTCTCAAAACCCAAACCGGAACAGGGCTAGGTCTCGCGATCAGTCGGGAATATGTCCGGCTTATGGGAGGGGAAATGGGCGTTTCCAGCCAAGTGGGCGTGCGGACGATCTTTAGATTTCACCTTCCAGTACAGAGAGGCCGACCTAAGGATAAGGCGATAAGGCCCGAGGCGGTAAATGTCGTGGGACTCAAATCATGTGGCCGTGAATATAGTCTCTTGGTAGCGGAAGACGAGAGCGATAGCAGGTACCTGTTGAAGCAGATGCTTGAAAAAGTAGGATACACCGTTCGTGAAGCGACCAACGGTGCCGAAGCGCTCGCTGCGATCCAGGAATCGCGGCCTCATCTGGTCCTTATGGATGGAGCGATGCCCGTGATGGATGGACTGGAGGCCACGCGTCGCATAAAAATGTCGTTCCATAACATCCCCGTCATAATGGTTACCGCCAGCGCTCTCGAGGAAGACAGGGGAAAAATGTTGGCAGCGGGAGCCGACGATGTTATTCGAAAACCCTACAGGGAATACGACCTCCTGGGCAGCATCCAAGCCCAACTTGGGGTGGAATATGTATGTTGCGAAGACAGTGCGATTGTGGGCGGCGAGATTTCATTGCTGAGTCCCTCGGTAATACCCGAGGCGCTCACTGCACTGCCGGCCGACCTCATCGAAGAAATGCGGGAGGCCACTATCAACGGCTACTTGGATCGACTAAGGTATTTGCTGGAAAATGTGGCTAATTATGACGGTCAGCTCGCCAATGGGTTGCGGGTCCTGGCGGAGCGATACGAATACGACACTCTGTGCCACTTGTTTTCAAGGGAAGGCAAGTAACAATGGATTGGAAACCCGGCAACGGCGAGATAATGATTGTTGATGATACTCCGGAGAACCTCCGGCTTCTCGAAGGAATGCTGCGAGACAAAGGCTACTCCGTCCGTCCGTTTCCAAGAGGATCGTTGGCTTTGAAAGGTGCAGAGAATTGTCCTCCGGACTTGATCCTCCTTGACATCAAAATGCCTGGCATGGACGGATACGAAGTCTGTTCACGACTCAAATTGAATGAAAAACTAAAGGAGATCCCGGTCATTTTTATAAGCGCTCTCAATGAACCGCTTGACAAACTGACGGCATTCACCTGCGGGGGCGTCGATTACGTAACAAAGCCTTTTCAGGTGGAAGAAGTGTTGGCTCGTGTGGAAACGCACATCAAGCTGAGGCAATATCAGGTAGAAATTGAGAGGCAAAATGATCGGCTGCGTGGAACCCTTGAGCAACTGAGATCCGCACAGACTAAACTGGTCGAATCGGAAAAGATGGCGTCCTTGGGCATTCTGACAGCAGGAATAGCCCACGAGATTAACAACCCCATCAATTTCATCACTTCAGGAATTTCAGGACTGAAGAAACTGCTCGACCAGGTTCTGCTTCTCATCGAGCGGTACACTAATCTTGACACGGCACATCCCAAGGCCGACCTGAAAAAGATCGACGAACTCAAGGAGGAAATGGACTTTGATGATGTGCTAAACGGGATCAAAGAACTCACAGCCAGCATCAGCACGGGCGCATCACGGGCGGCAGAAATTGTCAGGAGTCTGAGAATATTCTCTAGATTGGACGAAAATGACAAAAAGCTCGCGGATATTAATGAGAATATCGACCTGACGTTGACCCTTCTCCGTAACCAGTACAAGGACACTATAAGTATTGACAAACAGTACGGACACATTCCGCAACTTTTGTGCTCTCCCGGAAAACTGAACCAGGTCTTCACGAACATTCTCGTGAACGCCATAGAGGCTATTAAGAGCATGCCGATTCCATTGACCGAAGAACGAATTGCTATCAAAACCGGGATAGTTACCGAGGGAGACACGGAGTTGGTGGAAATAGAAATCCGAGATTCCGGACCGGGGATCGCCAAGGAAATTCGGGACCACATTTTTGAACCATTTTTTACGTCCAAGGAAGTGGGTAAAGGAACCGGTTTGGGCCTGTCCATCAGCCAGGGAATTGTCCAAAGCCATCAGGGAACTATTGACGTGGAAAGTGAGCCCGGGATGGGCGCCACTTTTCGAATCCGCCTTCCCATCAAGTTAGGCCAAGGTGAACCATGACAGAACCCGCGCAAGACAAACCCCGGATACTCTATGTAGACGATGAAAAGGAAAACCTGATCAGTTTCAAGTACATCTTCAAAGGGGAGTATGAGATACATTTGGCCACGTCTCCTCAGGAGGCCTACGAGAAAATGCTCCGACACCCGATCCAGATTGTTATTGCCGATCAGAAAATGCCGGGGGAAACCGGAGTCGCGTTCCTGGAGCGTATTCTGCCGGAATTTCCAGATACCGTGAGGATGATCGTTACTGGTTACAGTGACATGGAAGCGGTCATCCATGCCATCAATAGGAGCAAAATACATTACTATTTTCAAAAGCCATGGAATGAAGATGAAATGAAGATGGTTATAGACGACGCACTAAGGGCGTGCCAAGAAAGGAAAAACAGCATTGTATTGCTTGAGGGATTGGAGCGCTCGAACACTGATCTGGCCAGAAAGGTCACGCATCTGGAACGGAAAGTCGAAGAAAAAACGAGACTCCTGGAAAAAATAAGACAATCCGGTGAACAGTTGAGCCTGAGTGAAGAGCGCCTCAGGGCCATATTTGAAGTGGCGCAGGACTGCATATTTATCAAAGACGCATCGTTGAAATACACACAGGTGAATCCTGCCATGCTGAAGTTTCTTGACGCCGATGCGGAAAACATAATTGGCCATACCGATGCAGATATCTTCGCTCGAGGAGTTGCTGACGAAATCCGAAATATGGAACTTCGCGTTCTGAAGGGTCAGGCTATAGAGGCTGAACACACGATTGACCTTAACGGCAGTTCAATGACCCTGAGTTCGAGTAGAATGCCCATGCGTGATTCAGTTGCCAGGGTTACGGGTATTTGCGGTATCATTCGAGACGTCACCGGCCGAAGAGAGAGTAAGCCCTCCGCCAAGCTTGAATCTGAACTTTTCAAGTCAGCAGCAATGAGTTCTACACTGCGTAAGGTTCTTCTGGCCGCAAAAAACGAAACTACAGTCCTCTTTTTGGGCGAAAGCGGGAGCGGCAAGGATTACCTGGCAAAATATCTTCATGGCGAGTCAAATCGATCCGGGGGACCCTTCTTTACAATCAATTGCGCAGCGCTGGCGCCAGAACTAGCCGATTCAGAGCTTTTCGGGCATGAATCGGGTGCATTCACTGGAGCACGAGGCAGAAAGCGGGGCCTTCTGGAGTTGGCGGAAGGAGGAACTCTGCTGCTAAATGAAATTGGAGAACTTCCTATACAGCTGCAGGCAAAGCTGTTGACCTTTTTGGATACCCAATCCTTCACGCGCGTGGGTGGCGAAAAGTACGTGACCGTCAACGCAAGACTTATAGCAGCTACGAACCGGGATCTTGAGATCGAAGTCCAACGGGGCAACTTTCGGAACGATCTGTTCTATCGTCTGAACGTGTTCCCCATAAAAGTTCCCCCCCTGCGTGACAGGATTGATGATCTTCCCATTCTGCTTCAACACTTATTGGCGTCATTGTCCCACAAGTTGGGCGTTCAGAAAACGCCGCATATTGACCCAGGCGCCATGGATGCGTTGAAACACTATGATTGGCCCGGGAATGTCAGAGAACTCGAGAATGTCCTTGAGCGAGCTATCATTCTTTCTAACAAGGGAGAAATTACTCGTTCCGATCTGACAATGCTCTGTGGTGCGGCCATAGACAGAGGCAATCAATCGAACCACGATCTGGCTGCGAGCCTGCCTGAAGGCACAGGAATGAACGAAATTCTGCGAAACACAAAATACTGCCTGGTATCCGAGGCGCTGCATCGTTGCGGGGGTAGCATAAAGAATACCGCCTCTCTGCTCGGAATTTCCCGCGGGTCTTTGAAGCACTATCTCAAGCACCTTAACATTCCTCGCTAATCTATCTCGCGGACATTCGATCCTGTGGCCATATTGTGGTCATGTGTGACTAGAACCTGGCCACGCATCATTCCCCGCATTAAGCGCTTTCCATTAATTTGGCACATCCCGTGGCTAATTTATGTCCATTCCACGCCATGCCTCAAACCCTCCGCTGGCCTTCGTATTCTGGAGCGGGACGGCCATAAGACACGATTGATCGAGTAGTGGGCTGATCCCAAATTGGCGTAGATCATGGCACAGATGTTGCTCAAAGTACTGGTTGGAACTGCTCTCATGAGCACCCATGTCTCGCACCTCCCGGTAATTCCTTAAGAACAATGATCCTAATGTTGGATCATGCGAATAGGCAATCAGACTCGAACCCTCTTGGAGCGCTCATATTATGACTTTTTTGTCTGATTGGAACCACCCAACGTCAAAACCCAGGGAAAGGAGAGAGTTTCATGCGTAACAGGATCAGAAAAGTGAATCGGGCACTGATGATTGTATTGGGGCTTTTCATACTAGGGACCATTCACCTGTCCATGGATGTGTCCGCCGTAATGGCTGAAGAAACTTATCAAATAGGAGTGCTCCAACCATTCAGTGGTCCGTACGCCATCTACGGAGAAGAGGCAATGGCAGCGTGTCAGGTGGCGGCTGATCAGATAAACGCAGCTGGAGGAATATTGGGACGCAAAGTGGTCCTTGTGAAGAAGGATACTAAGGCGGAAGTGGCGACTGGGATCCGGCAGGCCAATGACATGATCCTGAGAGACAAGGTCGATGCCATAATTGGACCTACATCAAGCAGTGTGCTTCTTGGCGTGATAGAGGTGACCAAGGAACACAAGGTCATTCATATTTCCAGCATAGCTAACACGGAAAAGGCCACTCTGGAAGGGATACATCCTTATTATTTCCAGGTGGTTCCAAATTCATATATGGAGTCGCAGGCAATTGCCAACTATCTGAAGGGCGTTGACTTCAAGAGTTATGTGCCTATTGCCCTGGACTACGAGTGGGGACACTCGACGGTGGATCTGCTCAAGAAAGAACTGCAACAGACCAAACCCGAAGCCAAACTACAGGCCGAGTTTTGGCCGCCCCTGAAGGAAACCAATTTCTCTTCATACATAACCGCAGCGCTGAATCAGAAGCCTGACCTGGTAATTGGAATACTGGCCGGCAGCGCATATCAGACGTTTATTCGCCAGGCGAGAGGCTATCAGTTTTTTGACAAAGTCAAGTTCTTAGGTCACGGCTTTGAGGGCGACGTCATGGCCCTAGGAAATGAGTTCCCAGAAGGTATGCGAATGTACAGCCGAGGGGCGTTCTATGCTGTCAAGAGCCCCAAGATGGACACATTTATCTCGGACTACAAGAAGATCACCAATCAGTATCCGACGTGCTGGGCCATATTGAGCTACGACTCACTAATGATATTGGCTGATGCTGTGAAAAAGGCAGGGACCATTGACCGCGACGCCGTCGCGAAGGCGCTGGAATCAGGAAAATTCGATACGCTTCGCGGAAATCTGAGTTTCCGCGATCTGGATCACCAGATGAATAGCCCGGAATATTTTGCCACCAGCTATTTCGACAAGAGTAAGGGCTTCTGCGTGGGCAAAGACGTGGTAGTAGTTCCTGGGGAGAGTTGTTTCCGGAGCCCCGAGGAAATAAAGAAAGTCAGATCGGAAAAAAATATCAGCTTTGTTCCCTGGTCGGCCAGGTAGTTTTCGAGTCCGCGTTATGCCAGTGCGCAATCAGACAATAGGGCGACCGGCGTGCCGCATTCGCTGGGGAGGCATGCCGGTTTGGACACCAGCGCTACATCTTTGAATGCTCATTGGTAATTAGCACAACTGTTGAATCCTGACGGAACATAAGCCTCAAGGGGGCTGCAGTGGAATTATTCATCAACCAAGTATTTAGCGGCCTGGTCAGAAGCGCTCTCTATTTCCTGGTTACTTCCGGGCTCACTCTCCTGTTCGGAGTGGTGGGAACGTTGAACATGGCTCATTTCAGCCTCTATATGATAGCTTCTTATCTGACTTGGACCTTCCACACCATGTTAAGGGGCTTTGAGTTTTCTTTCTGGTCAGCCTTCATCCTGGCTTCTGCAGGGATGTGCATTCTGGGATGGATCATTGAGCGTTTGGTCATGCGCCATATTTATGAGCGCGAACTCGGAGACCAGTTGCTCATAACTTTTGCGATGGTTTACATCCTGGATGACGTCACCAAGATCATCTGGGGATCCAATCCTCTATTTGTGGCCAGGCCGGCCATTCTCACCGGTGTCATCAGTTGGGGCGGTATTAGCCTGCCCGCGTCCGACATCTTTGTGCTGTTGCTGGGTCTGGTTTCAGGTTTGGGCACATGGTACCTGCTGGCCAGAACAAGGACGGGGCGCATTCTAAGAGCCGCTTACTCGCACAAGGAGATGTTGCCGGCCTTGGGTATTCCCATTCATAGGATATACACGGGCATTTTCGTTTTGAGCGTCCTGTTGGCCAGCATAGCTGGGTCGGCTTGGACACTCATGGGCATGGTCGATCTTGGTCAGGCACACACGCTATTGATTGAGGCCTTTTGCGTCATGGTCATAGGTGGTATGGGCAGCTTCGTGGGTACGGCCGTGAGCGCTGTCATTTGCGGACTGACCTATTCCTTTGCCATTCTTTACGTGCCGAAGATAGCAACCCTGCTGATTTTCGTGCTTACGGGTATAATCCTTGTTTTCAGGCCCTGGGGATTAATGGGAACAAGCGGCAGGCTGCACTGAGACCTGTGAGTCACTAGGTAACATTATGAGAAGGAAGAATATTCTTATCGCTGCCGTTGCGCTGATCCTGTTATCTCTTGGCCTGATGCTGGAACAGTTCTGGCTGAAGGTAGCGACCGAAGCCTTGATTATGATGCTGCTTGCCATCAGCTTCTCACTTCTTTACGGGCATACCGGGCTGCTGTCTTTTGGTCAAGGAGCCTATTTCGGTGTTGGTGCTTACGGTTTTGCTTTGGCGTTTACCAGGCTTCACCTGGACTTCCCTCTTTGTTTGCTGGTCGGGGTTGTCTCGGCTGGTCTGTGGGCCGCGGCGACTGGCTATCTCTGTGTGCGGCTCGCGGGAATCTATTTTGCCATCATGACCGTTGTAGTGGCCCAGTCAACTTTTTTCATCATTTTTCAATGGTATAGCCTTACCGGCGGCGATAACGGCATTCAGGGATTGGTTCCTCCGGATGTGATCAGTGGCACGCGGGGGTATTACTACTTTGCTTTGGCAATAGTTTCGGCAGCCTTTTACGCCTATTACAGATTAATTAATTCGCCGTTCGGCTTGTCGTTAAGGTGTATCCGTGAAAACATGATCCGAGCGAAGTTTGTTGGCATTGACGAGCACAAACATAGGCTTAAGGTTTTTATTCTATCGGGCCTGTTCGCCGGCCTGGCAGGCGTACTGTTTGCACCGTTTACACGGAGCGTCGTGCCGCAGATGGCGGACTGGATATCCTCTGGCAAGGCGGTTTTTATGGGGATTCTTGGCGGAGCTTCCTATCTCTTGGGACCGTTGGTTGGAGCTGCCGCTTGGGTTTTCCTGGATGCATTTGTGTCGGGTTTCACCGTCCATTGGCCGCTCATTATTGGAATTCTGGTTTTTGTCATTGTGTTTTTTATGCCCGGCGGTCTGATGGGGCTTGTTCATTCTTACCGTGTACGAGCAAAAGCCCGGAAAAGAGGTTCCAGTGGATTGCTATCGGACGGGACGGAGACTTAGCAGTGGCTGAAATTCTTCGCACGGAAAAACTCACCAAGCATTTTGGTGGGGTGATGGCAGTGTCAGGCGTCAATTTGGTCGTCAACCGAGGCGACATCCACGCTGTCATTGGGCCGAACGGTGCGGGTAAGAGCACGCTGTTCAACCTGATAACGAACTACTTCGAACCAAGCGCCGGTCGAGTTCTTTTCAAAGGACAAGATATCACGGGCCGGCCCGCTCATGCTATCTGCAGGATGGGCTTAGCCAGATCCTTTCAGCTAACCAACATTTATCCTAAATTAACGGTTTTCGAAAGTGTTCAAATGTCTCTGCTCTCGATAGAAGGGCTAGCCGGGAGCCTATTCGGTTCAACTGGCAAGCTTCTCCAGGAAGACACTGAAAACGTGTTGGAGATGGTCGGTTTGATTGAGCAGAGAGATTTGATTGGAAACCTTTTGTCTCATGGTGACAAGAAACGTCTCGAGCTGGCGATTACACTGGGGAATAGGCCGGAGATGTTGCTCATGGATGAGCCCACCGCGGGCATGGCGCCTGATGAGACGTGGGAGATAGTCGACTTGGTTAATAAGCTGAGGCTTGAAGAGAACCTGACCATATTATTTACCGAGCACGATATGGATGTGGTGTTCGAAATGGCTGATCGGGTGAGCGTGTTGCACCAAGGGCTAGTAATTTGTGATGCTGTACCGGAAGAGGTCCAAAAAGACGAAATGGTGCGTGAGTGCTACCTTGGAAGCGCTTGGCCCGTGACTTCTTAAAGAACTTTTTTTCGGGAATTGCGGAGAAAGCGATGTTTCTCAAGGTTCAAGACATTCACACATACTATGGTACAAGCCACATCCTGTTCGGTATAAATCTCGAGATAGAGGAGGGCGAAGCTGTTGCTCTTCTCGGCCGTAATGGTGCAGGTAAAACGACCACATTGCGGAGCATTATGGGATTGACCCCGCCCAGACAAGGGAAAGTCTTTTTCCTTGGCAAGGATATAACCGCTGCCCCGGTTCATCGTATCGCCCAGATGGGAATTGGCTATGTGCCTGAAAATCGCATGATTTTTCCGGACTTGACCGTACTGGAAAATCTGAGCCTTGGGATTCATCCAAGGCGGGTTGGGAAATTTACCGTTGAGACGGCTTTTGAGATTTTCCCGCGCTTGGCTCACATGAAAGACCGCCCCGGTGGCTTGATGAGTGGGGGAGAGCAACAGATGCTGGCAATTGCCAGAAGTATCATGATTAACCCGAAGTTGTTGATGTTGGATGAACCCCTCGAGGGATTAAGCCCTTTGGTCGTAAGAGAACTTGGCACTCGTATTAAAGACCTGAAAGAACAAGAAGGTCTCACCATTTTACTTTCGGAACAGAATGTCGGTTTTGCCATGGACCTGTGCAATGCAATTTACGTCATTGACAAGGGAAACATTAAGTTCCACGGATCAATAGCGGAGTTTCGTGGCAATGAGGATGTCAGGGAGAAGTACTTGTCCGTCCACGGAGGAACTAAACGAAAGCGATAAAAGTTTTCATACTAACTTCCATGGCGGAAAGCGCCACAACGAAGCATGAAAACGTC
>JACRDE010000487.1 GCA_016212935.1 Desulfomonile tiedjei
GGTCTTCGGTAGCGGCCTCCACCACGAGGTCCGAGCCTTTCAGCTGTCCGTAGTCCGAGGTGAACACAACATGGCTTTTCATGCCTTCAACTTCGTTCGGTTTAAAGGCACCTTTTTCTGCGCCCTTATCCACTTTCTTGATGAGTTTGGCTTTCCCTTTTTGAAGGGCTTCTTCGGCTATGTCCACCACTACGACCTGAACATCGTAAGCATGAAGCACCTTGACAAAATGCAGCGCTATATCCGGTCCGATCTGGCCAGAGCCTATGATGCCAACTTTGCTGACGGTCCGTCCGCGGAACGAAAAAGGCATTTTTCATCCTCCTTGGGTGTATTTATGCAAGTGGGCCTGAGGAAAACACACGATTATCAGTCTACTGATCTATCATCATCGCTACTCATTGTAAAGAGAAAGGATTAGGTAATGGCTGGTTCACTACAGTGAAATCCTCCCCCAATTGTGTCACCCCAACATGCTAATTGAGCGTAAGGACGCGTTCATGTTATTTTGGCATTTCGATTAATTTTAATCCAGGAGGATCTGTTATGGAATTCAATGACGCTGTCCTGGGCAGGAAGAGCACACGTGCATTCCTGCCGGATCCGGTTCCCAGGGAGACTATCACGAGAATCGTCGATGTCGCGCGATGGGCGCCGTCCTGGGGGAATACCCAGCCGTGGGAAATAGTGATTGCGGATGGACCGAAATGCAAAACCTTGGCGGACCTGTTTGAGGAAGAAGGTCGCAAAGGGGTAGCTCCTCGGCCCGACATAGACATGCCTTTGGGGTTCCACGGAGATCACAAGAGAAGGTACATGGAGTTGGGGAGAGAGCTTCTGACTTTCATGGGTATAGAGCGTGAAGACAAAGAAGCCCGTATTCGGCATTACCTCAACATGTACAGATTTTTCGAAGCACCTTGCGTTGTCTATTTTACCATTGACGGTGGACTGAACGTTCCGTACTCATGCCTGGACGTGGGCTCCATCGCGACCACGTTCTGTTGCGCCGCGGTTCAGGAGGGACTCGGCACCATTTACCTCGCGGCTTCCATGCATTTTCCGGACATAGTCAGGAAGGTCCTGGAGATCCCCGCAGATAAGAAAATTGTCATAGGAGTGGCCCTCGGCTATCCGCACCCGGATGCGCCAGCCGCGCGGTTCAGGAGCGATCGGGAACAAGTGGAAGCAATCATGAGATTTGCTTGACGAGGGGGATGATCAGGTTTCGTAAGCTATCACACGCTATATGCATTGCGAATATCACGTAGTCTGGGTGCCGAAATACCGGTTCCGAGTGTTAGGAGGTGTGGTTGGCAAGGAAGTTCACAATTGCATCCATGTCTTTTGCGGCCACTTGGGGAGTGAAGTTGTGGAACTCAACGTGCGACCGGACCATAACAGGCGCATTTGCCGATGGTGAATCGAAACTATTCTGCGAGGCACCGGAACACATGTGCGTTCTCGCGCAACCAGAACGCCGCAGGCACACGAAGGGGATTTTTGAATACTTTGCCTGCCAGGAAATGGAGCATCGCGCAGGATCGTTCTCAGGGATTATTGCGTGATGTATGACTGGGGCCCGATCAGCAATCCAGGCCGGGCCTTCAGCAACCGCGGGCACGCCAGCGATTTGCGGCCCTGTACGAATGGAGGGCTCTATAGAACGGAGCAGCCGGAAGCCACTGATATAATGAAGTATAAGAACAAATGGCCGACTAAGAATCGAGTCACTTGACAGGCAAAGAGTAATCCCTATAGTGCTGTCCTTGAACCTTAACTTGTGTCTCTCCGGTCGACCTCCCGTCGAGGCCTACTGGCGTCATGCAGGGATCAAGATCCTACGACACAGGCCCCGTGTAGAGGATTTCATATCGGATTTCCATCCGGTTTATCCCCGTTCACAAAGGGCCCTTGTTCGTATCTGCAAACGCACTCTCGTGAAACGCGTGGCGTGCTTTTTCCAAAGGAGCTAGAGTGATGAGTATTAAAATCTATGTCGGAAACCTGTCCTTCGATTCCAGCGAGGCAGATCTCAAGGGCCTGTTTGCCACTTACGGGGAAGTAGTATCCGCCAAGGTCATCACCGACCAGTTTACCGGCAAGTCCCGGGGCTTCGCTTTCATAGAAATGTCCAACCGTGAAGAAGGCCTTAAGGCGATCCAGGCACTGGATTCCAATGATTTCGGTGGCAGGAGCCTGAAAGTGAACGAAGCTAAACCCAAGACCGACTCTCGCAGCGGTGGCGGCGGACGTGGCGGTGGCGGATCATCCCGTTGGTAATCGCTTGTTTGTAAATTAGCATGAGGATCGGGCAAGGGTTAGCAGCCTCTATCTCTATCCTAGCCCGCTGTTATTGTTATCTGCGAGGAGGAACCCTTGGGCACAATTCAGAATCGAGACCAAGGGTCCTTGCTTATTTCCAGGACAATCATTCTCGCGTGTGAAAACACGCCGTTTGTATTCCTACGGGTTCCGAACACATAGCTGCTGCACGAGGGCCTCAGCAAATCTGGACCTTGTGGCGGCTTTCGTCTTCTTGGTTCCCTGCTCCAGCTTGAGTTCTTGAAGAAGTCGCCGCTGTGGGGATGCCCTGCTGTGCATCAGCGTCGAAATGAGATACCGCTTAGCCTAATTCTTCAAGTTCTCAGAGCTTGAACCGATTTAAAAAGTCAGGTGACTCGATTGAATCATCCTCTCGTAGCGGTTGCGGTTGCTGTGCTGCTTTTTCAAATATATTTTTGGGCCGTTGGGCTCCGAGGTTTACTGCAGACACGCCTATGGGTACCCAGTATCCGTCCTGGGGGTAAGAGAAATTCGTCGGAAGATTTTCCACTTATTTCCGTGATCGTACCGGCGCACAATGAACAGGCAACGATAAAGGAATGTCTACTGTCCGTATTGGAACAGGATTATCCGTACTATGAACTTATTCTGGTCAACGACAGGTCGGAAGACCTCACGGCTTCAATAGTGTCTGACTTGGCCCGGTGCAGATCTAATCTCAGAATCGTCACCGTACGTGAATTGGCTCAGGGATGGACTGGAAAGTGCCATGCTCTCGATGCAGGAGTGAGACATGCTTCAGGCGAATGGCTGGCTTTTCTCGACGCGGACAGTAGCCTCGAAAGCTCTGCGCTGCGGCAATGTTATCAGGCGGCGTGGAAACATAAAGTTAACATGGTAACCCTCAGCCCTAAGTTCATACTCAAGACTTTTTGGGAGAAAGCACTCCAGCCGGCCTTCGCAGTTGCGTCCTCTATCTTGTTTCCATTACCTGAAATAAATGATCCCGAGAGCCCAGTAGCGTCAGCCAACGGGATGTTCTTCCTGATAAGCAGGTACGCTTACGACCAGATCGGTGGCCACCATGAGGTGAAAAGCTTGGCAGTGGAAGACATTGGAATCG
Source organism: Desulfomonile tiedjei (assembly GCA_016212935.1). Taxonomy (GTDB): domain Bacteria; phylum Desulfobacterota; class Desulfomonilia; order Desulfomonilales; family Desulfomonilaceae; genus Desulfomonile; species Desulfomonile tiedjei_A. The sequence goes on from JACRDE010000487.1 coordinate 3,410, forward strand.
GAAAGAGAGTAAAGGCGTCAGGTCTGGGACTTCTTTTTGCCAACGGTCGGCATTTGTTGCGAACACGGATGTACACTGGATTCAGAGCGACGCTGGATGGGTGGACGAGAATACTAAGCGCCTCGATGAATTACAGGATGGCCACAGTTGTCTGGCATCTTGGTA
>JACRDE010000500.1 GCA_016212935.1 Desulfomonile tiedjei
GCGATTCAGGAAAAGAGTTTTTTTCGCGTGGGCGGCACCAAAGCAGTCACTGTAGATGTGAGACTGATCGTCGCGACCAACGAAGACCTCAATGCAGCCGTGAGAAACGGTTCCTTCAGCAGAGACCTTTTTTACCGGCTTAGTGAATTCACCATCATCATCCCACCCCTTCGGAATCGCAAAGAAGACATGTTGCACATTGCCAATCGTCTCTTGGAAGCCACAAACACCGAGTTGAGCAAGCGAGTCAGCGGCTTTTCCCAGGAGGCCATAAGGACACTGACAGAATACTCCTGGCCTGGGAACATCAGACAATTGAGGTCAGCAGTTCGAAGGGCGGTACTTCAAGCCGATGGTTGGATCGAGCCAGTGCATCTAAGTCTCGAAGAATCTCTGAAGCCCGAGACTGACGAGAGTGCCGCAAGCCCGGAGTTCAAATGGACTGAAGGACTGTCGCTAAAAGAAATGGTACGCCGAAGCACTGCCGACCTCGAGAAACGCATCCTCGTGGAGGCGCTCAGGAAAACTGGCGGCAACAAAGCCAAAGCGGCGCGATTGCTGCAAATGGACTATACAACTATTCATGCTAAGATAAAGCAGTACAAAATCACTGTGGATTCTGAAGATGATACCTGAGACGGTCTCAGCAACCTAATGTGTTTGGTTTTCTCTCCTTTCCAGAAGGACATCCTGAAACTCCGCCGTCTCTAACCTGCCTGTAGGACATCCCCATAGAACCATGGGAAGCATCCCATAGGCAGCGCTATTCCTCATCATAATCCTGGAATTCCCGCCAGAATTACGCCTTACGTAATCTTCCCATTATCAACAAGTTAGCGAGAAATCGCTCCCTGGGGAGGTTTGGCCTCGGAATTGCTACAAGGATTGGCAGGCGATCCGCATAAAAAATACGGAGTGTCTGGAAAGGAGGCCGTCCCATGAAAAGCACAACCAGCTCGGTTGCCGTCTTGATGATGAGTGTTCTCATGCTTGTGTCCGCAGGCAATGCGAGTGCCCAGGAGGCCTCGAAGGGAATCGTTGCAGAAGTGGCAAAACAGTTGGTTCAGGCCCTCCCTAAAGAACTCGTGAAAGACATAAAAATGCAATTCATCGAGCAAATGAAGAAAGAGTTGGCTTCAGGTGGAAGTATCAACTCCACTCCTGGCGCAAAGCCCATCGAGATGTCAGCTCTCATGGGAACCTTGGGGATTCAGCTCGGTCAGTCAGACGGCCCTGAAGCAATTCAGAAGCTCACGGCAGCTGCGAAGCAGTATTTTGGGAGAATCGATAAGCCGATGGACAGGGTCGCTGTTCAGCCAAGCGTGACGACGGATACGCGTCCGGTTGAGCGCTTTGCAAAAGGGGATTTCATCGCAGTGGTTACGAATCAGTTGAACCCGGTGAGAAGCTTGACCATGGATCAGATTCGCAAGCTGTTTTCAGGGCAATACACGAACTGGATGGATGTCGGTGGACCTGACATGGATGTAGAGGTGCTAACCTTCGGAGACAGCACAACTATCCTGGAAAACCTGCTGAAAACGTCCATATCCCTCAGTGCTACCAGAGCCAGATACGTCAGCCTTATGATCCCTCTGGTGGATCGATCAAAGGGAGCCATAGGGTTCCTGCCTACCCAGAACGTGGAGCAGGCGGATTTTTTGCTGAGACACGATGCGATCAAGAAAATTGCGATAAAAAGAGATGACAATTCCCCGGCTGTTATGCCCAGCAGATTGTCTCTTGCTGAGGGGACATACCCGATGCTATCGCATGGATCCGTACCGGCAATGGCTTGGTCTGCACCAGCCACGGCGGCTTCTGACGGTTCATTTGCTGCACATTCCAGCCCCCGCTGAGGATTGCAGTCAAGCGGGGACAGGCCTCTTTCCCGGCCTGAAGGGGAACTTCATTGCTTGCAGAGAAGAGTGAAAGGAGTGGAAGTAATGGCTCTTGAGACTTTTGCGGTTTTGGATAACGCCACAGACGACTATGCGCAACAATTGAGGTCGCAAAACGAGCCCACACAAACCATCGATCTCCAGGGGCTACTCTTGCCCGAGGTGTCTTCTTCCGGAGTCTTCGATCTGCGAAGCATCGGTACTACAGCGCTTGGCAAGCTTCTTGAGGCTTTACCAATTCCGATTATGCTTATCGACAAATGGTTCTTTGTGGCATTCGCCAACAGAGCCTTCTGTCAGATAAGCGAGAATTATAAAGAAATTCAGGGAGAGAGATTCGTCGACATGCTGCCCAGTCCGGATGACGCCGATAGAGCCCGTCTATTGACCGAAAAGACAATGGGGCTGCTTGAAAGAGTTTTCGCAGAGAGAAAGCAACAGCAGGCAGAGGCGATCCTCAAGATAGCCGAAAAGAAAATCTGGGCCAGACTGCATCTCAGATCTATCCGAGTAAACGCGGACAGGCACATCATGGTTATAATCGAGGATGTCACAGCGGAGCGTAGTCAAGCTCGGATTGGCAGAAGAGACGAAGAAAGGCTCCGACAGGCTCTTGAAAATATGAAATCTCGCATCAGGAAACAGGATGAGGAATTGTCTCGAACGAGGCAACGGTTGGAATCGGAAGTCAGGGAGCACGACAAGACTAGAGAGGCCCTGAAACAGTGCCTCGCACGAGAGCTTACCTGAGAAGCCTAACTCAGGAAGAATCCTCGCGAATTGCGAGAGAAGCAATTGCGGGTAGCGCTAGCACGACTTCTGTGTACTGAAATGCGAGGATGTCGCCAGTTTACAGTGCGATCCTGGAACCGCAACGAGGGAGCCGCGCCGTTCCGGACCTATTATACAGGAGCATTGATGACAACGCTCCTATGTGAGAGGCCACGGCATTCTGAATCCGGGGAGAGTCTGAAGATAATTTGTGCCTGATTTGAGCGGTCAGAGATGAGATTGCCACAATTTGAAAATGCGCGAGGAAGTCTCCTCTGTTCCATTCGCGTTCCGCAAAGGAGGCGACCGGAAATGTACCAAAAACCTGACAGTTTTCAGACCCTGCGGCAGGAGATAGCTGAAGAGAAGACAGATGCGCTCCGTGCCATACCGGGCGAATCGGAAAACTTATCTCTTAAAGAGATTATTCGGCGAAGGAGAATGGCGGTGGAGCGGCTTGCAGTGGCCGAAGCTCTACGTAGGACGGAAGGAAATAAAGCTAGAGCGGCCCGCCTTCTAGGAATAAGTTGTCCGACGCTTCGTTCGAAGATGAAGCTGTACAATATCCGGATTATAGTTCAAGTTGTCAGTCAGTCAGCAGCGTAAGCACTAGTTATACCAATGCTCGTTCAAATGCTAGAAATTCTTGGGATGGGGTTCGGGGAAACACTTCTTACAAGAAGGGTTTCCCCGATTTTACTTCTTTGATTGAGGGTTAGTATTGCGGGGCGTAAGGCTTTCTTTCGCTTGCGGAGAACCAGCGCACCAAGAGTTAGTACCGATGCCCAATCGAGCAGGTGACGAGCGGAGTAGCGTTTCACTGGAGGAATTCGAGGCGGGTGCAGGCTGCGCCGTTCGTGTCAGACGAGACTTCCCGCATACGCCGTTATTCCAAGTTTGGAGATTCCTCGTATGAAGGGATGATGGTACTAATCCTCGTCCGTTAGTCCAAAAGATTTCATGTAGTGCTTCAATGAGTAACGCGAAATGCCGAGCATCTTCGCTGCCGCCTGTCTCCTCCCCCCCGCTCGATTCAAGGCCTCATTCACAAATGATCGTTTCAGATCTGCAGTCACCTCATTCAAGGATCGGTCCATGGTGAAAGGAGCAGTAAACAACCAAGCTTTGTTCGGGCAATTGATCGAGAATCCGATCCCGATTTGTTTGAAATCTATGCGTCTGCCGCTGGAGAGTATCAACCCCCTTTCCAGGACATTCCGCAATTCTCTGACATTTCCGGGCCAAGCGTAACTTTTCAGCTGATTCATGGTCTCTGAATCGATAACGGGCAAGGTCGACATCTGAAATTCGCGCACTAGCCGAAGCACGATTTCCCTAATAAGTATTGGGATGTCTTCAGTCCTTTCTCTCAAAGGAGGAACAGTAATGGACATTACGTTTATCCGGTAGAAGAGATCCTTTCGGAAACGCCCTTCCTCTACCTCTCTCCGCAGGTCTCTGTTGGTTGCTGCAATGAGCCTTGCATTTACCGATACTTGTTTCTCTCCGCCTACTCGGGTGATTCTTTTCGTGTCCAGGAAAGTAAGAAGCTTGGCCTGCAAATTGGGCGGAAGCTCTCCAATTTCGTTCAGCAGTAGGGTTCCGCCCTCAGCCATTTCCAGGAGCCCTCGCTTGCGGCCGTGCGCCCCTGTGAAAGCCCCTCTCTCATGGCCGAACAGTTCGGATTCGGCGAGTTGAGGAACCAAAGCCGCACAGTTGATGGAGAAATATGGACCTTTGCAGCGCGCAGAATTGTCGTGGATGACCCGGGAGAGAAAATCTTTACCGCAGCCGCTTTCGCCCAGCAGAAGAACTGTCGTGTCCTTCAAAGAGGCCGAAAGAGCACTATTCATCACGACCCGCATGCCGGGAGATTTGAATTGGGTAACTGATACGTGGTGGGACAAGTCCGTGGTTTTCCAGTCGGTGAGGTCGCAGGATACTCCCAGAAGACCAGTAATCTCTCCAGCGTCGTCTCTAACCGGAATCCGGGTTTCAAGATAGGTCATGGCCCGTCCCTGGGAAATGCGAGTACACTCCGTCTCTATGGTTTCTCCGTCGAACACGCGTCTTTCGATATCGTTGATCAAGGCCAAGTCGTCGCCCTGGAAAAAGCTGGCTGCGGTCTTGCCTATAATCTGGCCTTCTGTGAGGCCGGCGGCACTTTGTGCTGCTGGATTGACACGCGTATATCTACCGGATAGATCCTTCATCCACATAAGGTCTCTGGTATTCTCGAAGACCGCTCGAAAACGTGCTTCACTCTTTCTTAGGGCTTCCTCCGCTCTTGCCTGAGCGGTTACATCGTGCACAATTGCGAACAAATATGGCCTTCCGTCAACATTTATTGGTCCGGAGTAAATCTCCACATTCCTGATTTCACCTGTTCGCAGTCTCTGTTTGATAACGCAGTGCGTTATCTCTCTACCCGCGACCTCTCTCAACTTCATCAATGCTTGCTCTGCTGGAAGTAGGCATATATCAGTAATTTTTATGTTTTTTAGTTCATCGCGAGAATAACCGTAGAATTCGGCAGCAGATGTGTTGGCATCCAGAATTTGTCCAGATTCCGGAGCAATAAGCAATTTGACTGCACTATTGTTCTCGAACATCTCGCGGTAACGCTGCTCGCTCGCAACAAGCTCTTTCTCCACTTGATCGCGCCGATCCCATTCCAGCTCAAGCTTCTGGTTATTGAGCAACATAGTTGCGGTGCCTCCTTGCACCTCTTCTCGCAAGTCGGGGTAGGCTTTCTTCAGCTCAACCCCTGAACGTTCGTCATCGGTGACGTCCCTTATCATTGCGAATGTAGCCCAAAAACGACCCCCCGAGTCCTTCTGAGCAGCGACAGAGATAAGCGCATACATTGTGTCTCCGTTCGGATTCATGGCAGATCCACTTACCGCTCTGGAATGCTTCTGCGATGTCATTTGATGGGCATGAATGAGGTGACGCGTAATCTAGGAGGCTGCACCACGTAGAAGTGATTGTCCTGTGCGCGTAGTCCCCGTTTGCTGCATGTATTGCGAACAGGGGAAGCTTCAAAAAATCAGCAATTATTTCATAAAGTACACTCTTGTCTACCGAAGACAAGATCTCCCCTTTCCGATTGAGGTACGACAAATCCCCGTAAGGCAGAAGACACTTCTCCCTCCCCTGTTCCAACTGAACAACGTCACGGCTACCCATGGCCACCCCCTCATAACTATTGAATATAACTAGGTTAAGAAATCGGTTGTTTCGCTTGGAACTAACATATCAAACAAGAATGATATCAAAAAGCTCTAACATGATCAAGATGTTCTGGCCCCCCCAAAACTTTATTCGAAGAAATCTTAAGGCCTTGGTTTTCGGCCCATCCCTGAACCATTCGGAGAAGTGGAGGCGATCCAATAATAATGATTTGCTACCCTGCGGATAAACGGAGAGTATGCTAAATTGGAGACTGGGCTCACACATAGAACACCGTCTTGACAGGATAGCAAATAAGAGAGAAGGCGAAACGAATATGCGGTCCAGGCGAATTATTGAAGCCCGGGAAATTGTCCGAGACGTTCGTGACGGAATGAGTGACGCGGAGCTGATGAAAAAATACAATCTGTCATCGAAAGGTCTCCAGAGCGCTTTCCAGAAGCTGGTCGATAACAGAATTATGACTGTTCAAGAGCTTTACGGACAAAGAGAATCCGAGTCTGGCGACGATACCATGATAATCTACGATATGCGGCAGTTGCCTCGGTATTTGTTGACCGTTGTGGTCCCGGTGTACGACGATGCAAGGCCGCAGCAACAGGGCATGCTCAGGGATATCACCGAAAAGGGGATCGGCATAACAGGAATTCAAGCCAGGATCGGGGAGATAAAGACCCTCGCGATTGTGTGTGGAGAATATTTTGGGGGCAATGATATACGGCTTGAAGCGGAGTGCCGTTGGGTGGAACATGACCCAAGCGGCGACAGCTGGCAGGCGGGCTTCCAGATAATCAAGATTTCAAAAGAAAACTTGGTTCAATTGCGACGACTCGTCGGCACGCTCACACTTGATACTCGCTCAGCCTTTTCAGACGAAGATCTCGAATGATTGTGCTTTGGGACAAATTACTCGAAGGTTGCTCCGAGAACAACGAGATGCTGGTGCTCCACCAGGTAGGTAACAATGGGACTTGCCGTTTACAGGAGGTCTCCGAAGATAAGTCAGGGAGTGCCGTTTGTGACGAATGAGATTCTCCTCAAACGGCTTCATCCAATGTTTGGAGATTCCTCCGATGAAAGGCATTTGTTTTGGGAATAGAACCTGCAGGCGGCCCGAGCAGGCAGGAATACTCTTGTTCCTATGGTGGCTTGTGATATATTCGAAATCAGAAGTGATACTGACAATCAATTTGCACTGCGGTCTTGCGGCCGCGACGAGGTCGAGAGATCAGCGAACTCACGTCGGCACATGGTTCCGCCCTGAAAACGGGCGTGCCACAGTTGACCAATTGACTCTCACTTAGCGAGGTGGCAGATGACTGATCGAGAGATCAACGCGCGCCAGGCCTTTTCAGACATCAGGTCCGGCATGGACGAAGCCGCGTTGATGGAAAAATACAAGCTATCTCGTGCAGGCCTGAAGAATCTGCTCAAAGAACTTTCAGAACTGGGGTTGCTCGAAACTGACAAAGACGGAAAGCTCAAGCCACCGAGAAAAAAGATCAAAGTCAAACAGTTTCTCAAGGACTTTCGTTCCGGAATGGCAGACGATGGATTGATGGCCAAGTATGAGATTTCGCGGGACGGCCTTTACTTGGTTTATCGACGACTCATCGACCTCAAAGCCGTTCGCTCTGACGAATTGTTCGGCGAGCCTGACCTTACGGCCCGGGCGATTGATCCGATCCACGTCAGAGAGATGGAAAGATTTTGTTTGGATTTCGAGCTATCCGTTCACGAGGCCTCCCATCCGGGTAACCGAGGTGTTGTGAGAGATATGTCGGAAAAAGGTGTAGGTCTCTCTGGTATCAGCTGCTCGGTGGGTGAGCACAAGATTCTTGTCATCGACCCGGATAAGTTCATGGATATCGAGCCGTTTCTCTTCAGAGCGGAATGTGCGTGGAGCGAGATCGATATCATTACCAGATCGCGCCTCTCGGGATTCAAAATCGATGAAATCTCAGCAGAGGATCTCGATCGTCTAAGGCAATTAATAGGGTTTTTGTCCTTTTGCCAATGACAGCTGTTTCGTGCCCCGAAAGCCCTCGGATCCATTGGGCTTGGACAGAATATGGATCTGCTCCGTATATAGGAATTCTCAAAAATAATCGCGAAGAGATTTGGTGGCGACGGGCATCTTGCCCGTCATTCTTAATAGACAGGCTGAAGCCTGTCCCACCTCTCTGCATCAAGCTCCGGTCCGTATCGGTTAAGGGCACAAAACTTTTGAGAATTGCTATACCGTAGTTGCATCGGGAAGGGCTCAGAGTTCGGATTCGCGTGCACTGGGTACCTTTCTTTGGCCCCACATCGAACCAACTCTGGAGTTCCTCTAGCGAACTCTGAGCTGCTTTGTTGTGGCATCAGCCGTTATATCACTTCTTCTTTCCGGAGTTCAGCGATCTCTTGAGCGGTGTAACCGAGGTCCAAAAGGATCTCTTCCGTGTGTTGCCCAAGTTCCGGCGCCATAAGCCTGCAGGACGCGGGGGTCTCGCTGAAATCCCAAGGAAACCCAACCATTTTGGTTTTGCCATGCTCAGGATGGTCGGTGTACACAAAATAGCTGTTGGCTAGTGCCTGCGGATCGTTGGACACTTCTTCCGGCGTTTGCACCGGTGTGCAAATGCATCCCGCCTGATTGAGCACCGTGAGCCACTCGTGCCTGGGCCTGGCGGCGAACTTGTCATCAAAGATTTCAACGAGCTCTCTAGCATTTCTGCTTCGTGCCTCAATCGTGTCGAACCTCTGGTCTTCGATCAATTCATTTAATCCGAGTGCTTTACAGACATTAGGCCAGTACCGTTCGGGTTGGAGATGCGCAATAGCAATCCATTTGTCATCCCGGCATCGATAGTGGTTGTACAGCGGGTTTCCGGCTTCGGCTCTCACCTCTCTGGGGAACTCTTTGTTCAGTATTGCCGGAGCGGCCATGATAAACCCCAGGGTAGCAATGACACTCCCCATTAGAGATGTATCCACAACTTGGCCCTTGCCGGTTTTCTCTCTTGCGTATAGCGCCGCAGTCACTCCCCACGCGCAGGCCAACGCTCCCACTTCGTCGCCGATTCCAGGCAGAATTTGAGTCGGAGGTGCCCCGTTTTCTCCACAGGCCATCATCAGACCTGATCGGGCTATTCCGGTGTAATCGAAAGAAAAATCATCCGCATCCGGTCCTCTGCGGCCCCAACCGGACGCATGAGCGTAAATCAGTCTCGGATTCCTGGCTAAAAGAACCTCCGGCCCTATACCCATTCGTTGCGGCGCAGGGATACTCATGTTGTTCAGGAACACATCCGCGGTATCGATGAGCTTGAGAAAAGCTTCCATTCCCTTGGATTTCTTCATGTCCAAGACAATACCTCTTTTGTTCCGATTACAGTGCTCAAAGTAGTAGTTGCGCCCTTTGAGACCAACCATGGCCCCGATGATCCTCATGAAGCCTCTCCCCGGATCTCCGGTCTTGGGCTCGATCTTTATTACGTCCGCTCCAAGATCGCCCAGGCGCATACCTGCCACAGGCCCCTGTTGGAACATGGAAATCTCGATTACTCGAATTCCCTCAAGAGGACCGCTCATAATGTGTTCTCCCTTCTTTCTCTTTGCCGGGACTGAATCGACCAGCCTGATATCAGCCCCCGGTCATATAGTTGACGTATGTTTGCTCGCCCATTGGCGAAAAAATACCTGCTGTCATTCGGTTTGCCGTAGGACCGTTCGACGCTACCCGGAGTAATCCGATCCGTAGACAAAAAAAAAGCGGAGTGTGAACTCCGCTTTTCCGTGTATGGCCTGATGATCACACTCAGCTCGCGCGTTTATACCTCCTAAAGCTAAAGAAAAATGAAAAACGCTGGCTGACACGAACCATCTTCTTTTCTCCAATGGTCCCACTGTACACAAGTATACTTCTTTGTCAACAGAGATCCGGATGCTAATGATACACTTACGCTCGCAAGACGTAGGCGCAGGAGGGCATTGAGTGACAGGCCCCATGCGTTGTCCGTCCAGTGTCAAGTTGGATTCCGGATTAGGTGGGCTGGGCTCATCCCATCCTATCTGTCTGGAAAACTTAACAAAACCGCCTCGGGTTTGTCGGAGCCTTTGTGGGTTGGTCGAGCCTGCCCTTGCCTGAACTCTGAGCCGCGTATATGATGCGGTACGTCACGGCGTTCCCGTATTGACTCAATATGTGCCGAAAACAGACGAGACCCCTCTTTCAACTTCTATCTACCGAGTAGAAAGGATTTAATTGATCAAAATCTACGTCGATGGAGACGGCTGTCCAGTAAAGAACGAAGTCTTTCGCGTGGCCATTCGCTACGGGCTAGAAGTCTGCGTGGTTGCTAACTCCCGGATTAGAATTCCGCAAGAGAGACTGTTTGAGCTAGTTATTGTCAATGAGAGATTTGACGCTGCAGATGATTGGATTGTGGAGCATGTTCGCAAAAACGATATCGCGATATCAAGTGATATTCCTCTTGCTGCGCGGTGTCTTGAGAAAGGCGCTCGCATGCTCGACCCCAAAGGCCGTGTCTTCACTGAAGAATCCATCGGCGGCGCTCTTGCGAACAGAGAATTGATGGCCCATCTCAGGGAATTGGGAAATTTCACCGGAGGCCCAGCCCCTTTTGAAAAGCGAGACCGGTCTCGTTTTCTTGAACGTCTTGACGGCGTAATCCAGGCAGCTCTGAAGGCAAGACGACAAACACAATCCCGGCCCATGAACGCTGGGGAGTGGGCTGCTCGCAACGACAGCGACCGTTAGAGCAACCAAAATGAGTAAACCTTCAAGACCGGGCGCTAAACATCTGCCGAAAGGACTCGTGATTATTCACGAAGACAGAGATGTTCTTGTGGTCGATAAACCACCAGGCCTCTTGACGATTGGTACAGATAAGGAAAAATCACGAACAGCGTACTTTTTTCTCACGGATTATGTCCGCAAGGGCTGCTCCAGATCCAAGAAACGTATTTTCATCGTTCACCGACTGGACAGGGATACTTCAGGCATACTCATCTTCGCAAAGAACGTAGAAGCGAAGCGCCATTTGCAAGGCCAATGGGATGAAACGAACAAGAAATATCTCGCGGTAGTTCATGGCAAGTGTCGGAAGTCGTCGGGGACTATTTCCACATTCCTGGTAGAGAACAAAGCTCTCCGTGTGTACTCCACATCCGATCCCACAAAAGGAAAACTGTCTCATACTGCCTACACAGTGCTCAAAGAGACAAAGGATTTTACGCTGCTGGAAGTCGATCTGTTGACTGGCAGGAAGCACCAGATACGCGTACATCTCGCCGACATTGGACATCCGGTTGTGGGTGACAAGAAGTACGGAAAAGAGGATGAAGCCCATAAACGGCTGGCACTTCATGCCATATCGATTTCCTTTACACATCCGTTCAGCGGAAAGCAGCTCACCTTTGAAACGAGAGTGCCCGCTTATATCAAACAACTGGTTGGTAGTCTGGATCATGTAGATGCAGAGCAAACAACTGACTAGAACCCGTAGCATTGACGCACTACGGCCCAAGGGACGCATCACGGGCCGCCTGCTTAGGTCTGAAGCACTGCATGCCAGCCCTCCCAACGCAATCCCAAGGACCGTGATAGAATATTGAACTGGTTCCGGCGAGTGCTAAAAGTTCTTGAGGTGAGGTTCGGGGAGGAACTTCTTACAGGAAGTGCCTCCCCGATTTTACATATTTGAAAGCGAAATGGTATTAGACAATCCCCTCCAGCGCCTCACGAATGGTCCCGAGTTTCTTCAAATCATCTTGGGAAATCTTTTTTCCGTTCGTTGCGAGGCGCTCTCGCAATCGCGCAATCTCGGCTTCAAGTTCGGCGGTAAGAGTAAGCATATTCTGCCGTAGATCCTCCGCGGGGACAGGCTCCGGAATTGCTTCGGGCATCAGTTCACGTCGGTCGAGTTTTAGCACCTCGCGACGCCGTGGCACAGACACTTCCAGGCCAAACTGCGCTCTGATCGCCTCCGCAAGCGACCGGCTTGCCGCAGGCTCTCCGTGAGTGACGAAGACACGGGGCCTTGATTTGTCGGCAAAATGCCCGACCCACTCGAGTAGCCCCGCCTGGTCCGCATGGCAAGAGAACCCTCCTATGGTGAACACCTTTGCCCTGACCGCCACCTTCTCACCGAATATCGTTACGGTTCTAGCCCCATCCACGATTTGTCTTCCGGTCGATCCTTCGGCCTGGAATCCGACAATGACAATGCTTGCTCCGGGCCGCCATAGATTGTGCTTCAGGTGATGCTTGATCCGCCCGGCAGTGCACATACCGTTCGCTGAGATGACAATTCCTGGTCCCTGGAGCTGGTTTATCTGCATGGAGTCCTTTGCAGTCGGTGTGAACTTCAAGTTGGGCATTTTGAAGGGGTCGAAACCTTGCCCGACAATGGCCAGTGCGTCTGCGTCATAGTACTTCTTGTTGTTGCGAAAGATCTCGGTGGCCTTGATTGCCAGCGGGCTGTCAAGGTAGATCGGCATTTCAGGAAGTTTTCCTGCTCGATAAAACTCACCAAGGACATAAAGCACTTCCTGGGTACGTTCGACAGCAAACGCCGGGATTATTACTTTTTCATTATGTGAAGCTGCATACTTGATCGCGTCGAGAAGCTCCAGCTTGCTTTCCTCTAGGGAACGGTGCATACGATTGCCGTAAGTTGATTCGATGAAAAGATAATCCGCCTCCATGATTGCGGAGGGATCATCCACTATAAGTTGAGAATGTTTTCCGAGGTCGCCGGAGAAGACAATTTTTGTTTCCTTCCCTTCGTCCTCAATCCAAAGCTCCAGAATGCACGAGCCTAGTATATGCCCCGCGTTTCTGAGGCGAGCCTTCGCTCCTGGTTCAAGATCTACGATCTGGTCGAGTTCAGTGGGAACCAAATATCGCAGACTTTCCTGGGCGTCGTTCGCTGTGTACAATGGGACAACGTCTCGCCTGGCCTGCCTCCGGTTCTTCCTCGTCCGCCATTCCGCGTCCATCTCCTGGACGTGGCCGGAATCGAGTAGCATTACTCCACAGAGTTCGACTGTCGGAGGCGATGCTATGATTCTTCCGCGAAAGCCGTCCTTCACTATTTTGGGAATGCGTCCGCTGTGGTCGATATGGGCATGAGTAAGGACTAGGTTCTTGATCCGTTTCGGGTCATATCCCCACTCCTCCCAATTCCTACTTTCCGTCTCTTTATCTCCCTGGAAAAGGCCGCAATCCACTAGGATCTTGAGGCCTCTGGAATTTTCAATGAGATAATTCGAACCAGTTACCGACCCTGCAGCCCCAAAACAGGTGACATTAACCATGTATTTTCCTTTCAATGTCGATCCGATGCGCTGACGATGCACCTCAGACGGTACAGACCGGAGTTGCGAACTATAGATAGACTTCACGCGTGAATCGAGAATACCTCGCCTGTGCTGTTTTGATCAACTGCAATCTCGAATGTGCCGGTCGCGGTAGGGACATCAGTTGCCTGATGCCCCCCGCACGGATCCGTACGAGCAGTTTTCCCGCATACGGCTCCTACCGTGGGTGGATGGCGTAGAAACGCAGACAAGGATGCGGATGCAAAATACGGGCACGAGGGAGCCAGTGATTCGCAAACGGACCAAACCGAGCCCAGGTGATGCGACGGCGATCTCCCCGACGGCGGAGAGCATGAAACCACAGCCGGATCACTTCGGACCGGAAAGTGGTCATGCGCTCGATATTGCCGGGGACAGCATGATAGTTCATGTAGCCTTGCACCACACTGCGCAGCCATCGAGCCACGACGCCGAGGCCGGCATGCATCTGACGACGCAGGCGCAATTTTACGGCCTGGAGGGTGGCCCGAAGGCGTTTGGCAATGGTCTGACGCTTGACGGTGAAGCGTTTCCCATGTCGAGTCTTACTGCACATATGAGTAAAACCGAGGAAATCGAAGGTCTCGGGCTTGCCCTGCCCCAATCGACGACGCCTGGGAGCAGCAGAGGGGCCAAACTCGATCAAGCGCGTTTTGTCGGGATGGAGGGAAAGACCGAAGCGTTCGAGACGTTCCCGGAGGTCCCCAAGGAAACGTTCCGCTTCCGCCTGATACTGGAATCCCAGGACGAAGTCGTCAGCGTAGCGCACGATGACAACGTCACCCCGTGCGTGACGGCTTCGCCACTGGTGTGCCCACAGGTCCAGGACATAGTGGAGGTACACATTGGCAAGCAGCGGAGATATCACCGCTCCCTGTGGTGTACCAACCATGGTCTCGGACCACGTTCCGTCCTCGGACACTCCCGCCTTGAGCCATTTGCGGATCAGGCGCAGTATCCGCCGGTCGGCGATCCGGTGCTCGATGAATTTGAGCAGCCATCCATGGTCGATGGTATCGAAAAAGCCTTGAATGTCTGCGTCGAGCACCCAGTTCACTCTCCTTTTGGTCAGGCCGACATACAGGGCATCCAGCCCGTCATGCGGGCCGCGCCCAGGCCTGAATCCATAGGAGAAGCCGAGGAAGTCCGTCTCATAGGCGGCATTGAGAACCACCACCACAGCGTGTTGGACGATTTTGTCCTCCAGGGCAGCAATGCCCAGGGGTCGCATTCGGCCATCGGGTTTGGGGATGTAGGTTCTCCTGGAGGGCTGCGCACGATAGCTCCCGCGATGAATTCTCTCATGCAGGTCGCGCAGCCGATCCATCAAGCCTTCCTCGTAGTCCCTCCAGGTCACGCCGTCGACGCCGGGAGCAGCTTGCCGCTGCAGCGCGTGAAAGCTGTCCCGGAGCGTCTCAACGGTTATGTGATGGAGTAGAGCTGTGAACCGCACATTGCGATCCTTCTTTGCAGCTTCTCGCACACCTCCCAGACCGGGCGACGTGGGGCTCCGGCTCTGCGTCCGGGCCACGGCCGTCTGTGAGGTGTTCCCCTTGGTCGGTCCCCTTCCCTCCACCGCCTCCGCAGACGAGTTAGCTCCGTCGTTGTTCGGCAGCTTCTCTGGTACTATGGGACCGTCCGACTTCCCGTCAGCGTACATGTCGGACGTTCGGCTATTAACCTTCTCCGACCGGCCCATCGCACCATCAGCGGTGGGCACCGACGGGACCTCCCGGTTCCCGTGCAAGGAGTTTCCACGCATACACAGGGTCTTCGACTCCGCGGGACTCGAACACGACTCGCGCATAGCACCGTGCCCGATGTTGCCTTCCGCATTGCTTAACTGCGTCAGCGTCCCGATGGACTTGATTTCGGAGCTCAATGGCTGGTCTGCGTGTACCCCTGTCAACGCTTCGCCTGCCGCCTCACGACGGCCAACGCATGACTCGGGGCCGGTGTGGCTCGCTGGGCCTTCACCGTGTGACTCTTTCATTCACGACTCCTTGCCGGTTTTGACCGGCGCACTAAGCATTCACTTACGCGCGGCCGGCGACTTGCGCACGAGGGGCTTGACTTATGAAGGCCCGCACTCTGTCGTTGGGGTCGGCCCTCAAGAGGTCGAATCAGGGGGGATTTGAAGTGGAAAACAAGACCTCAAAGGAATCTGCTTTCGGATTGCGGGCCAGGAAGTCCAGAGCTTCCTTGATTCGCCCCCCCGCGGCTCCGTCCCCTTTTATGGATGGTTGCAGCGACAGTGGACAACGTGCTTCTTACCTTTGCTCCCGCATCGGTGACCGAGCCAAAGCTGACCTTCCGGGCAATCACCGAGGGCCTTATACTAATGATTACGACATTTGGCATGTATTCACTCCCGGGCCGGAAGGACGTGCAGGACGGCCTCCTCTGCTCGCGCTCAAACCGGAATCCAGCGTTCTTGGACCGCCATATGCGGGACTGGACCCGGCTTTCGCCAAGGTGATGGCATGTGTGAATTCTCGCGTCGAAACTCTACTCCTTTGGGTCCGATTCGATTGAACCAGCCCAGTGATCGAAATAGCTCTTCAAAAGAGGATTCGTGGTGAGGTCAATCGATTTTCGATAAAGCTCAAGCGCCCTATCCGTTCGGCCCACGTCGAGGTATGTGACCGCTGTCATGAATACGGATGGCAGGTAGTCAGGGTCGAGTTCCAATGGCGCGACGAAACTCAAAAGCTTACCGTCCGAAGACGCACGGATGAAATCACCGGAATATACTCCATAAGCAAAAACCGGCGCTAATTCCCTTGCCCGGTGCCAATCCGTGACACCTTTGAATACTCTGCCCATGTATATATAGGCTTTGCCGCGATTGACATGTGCCTCATAGGATTTGGGGTGACGCTCAATCATCTTCGTCCAGAGTGTTATGGCGAGATCCATTTGTCCCGAACGGGCTGCAGCGAGGCCTTTCTCAAAATCATTGGATGCCGCGGACGCCGTGCAAATGAGGCCGCAACAAGGCAAAATATAGATGGCAACTGTGAGACAACAAGCGCAACACAGGCGACAATTGATGATCTTGAAAATCATTAAACTTCCTTAAGTTATAACCATTTATTAATTAGAGTAGACATTTTATCACAAAGGCACCGGATCTGACAAGGCGCTACGCATTTGCTTCGGAACATGCGGATATTTAATTGACTTTTTCCGTTTCAATATGTTATGATAAATAACCCTGAAGAACAACAGGGCTGATGCAAGGTCGAAAGCCCGGCAAATCACCTGGATTCAGATTTGAATGCCGGGCTTTCGTTTTGTACTATGTTCGGTTGGGAAGGAGGTTGAGCGTGCCCGCATCCGATAAGATCGTGGAATTCATGCAAAGAGCATCCTGGATAAGAAAGATGTTCGAGGAAGGCGCCCGTTTGAAAAAGGAACACGGGGCGCAGAACGTGTTCGATTTCAGCCTCGGGAACCCCAATCTGGATCCAGTGAAAAAAATTAAGGAAAAAATAGTCCAGGCCGCAATGGATTCTACTCCCGGAATTCACGCGTACATGCCGAACGCGGGCCTCCCGGAGGTTCGGGCCGCTGTGGCTCGAAAAATCCGCGAAGATGAAGGCATCGAAGTGGACGAGAACTGCATAGTCATGACCGTAGGCGCAGGCGGCGGGCTGAACGTGGTGCTCAAAACCATTCTGAATCCGGACGACGAAGTTATTGTGCCCAAGCCTTTCTTCGTGGAATATGTGTTCTACGCGGACAACCACGGCGGAAAAGCTGTCCTGGTCCCGACGCTGCAGGACTTCTCACTTGACCTGTCCACCATCGAGCAGGCAATCAATTCCAAAACCGCCGCAGTCTTGATCAATTCGCCCAATAACCCTACTGGAAAAGTCTATCCGGAAGAACAGATCCGCGGGTTGAGCGAGTTACTCGAAAAGAAAAGCAAAGACATCGGTCGAGCCATAGTGCTTATCTCAGACGAACCGTACAGGGGCATAACTTACGACGGGGTGAAAGTCCCGAGCATACTCCAGGCGTACGCTAACAGCCTAGTAGTGACGTCCTTCTCCAAAGATCTCTCCCTGCCCGGAGAGCGTCTCGGTTATGTGGCAATGAACCCCAGAATGGAGAATGCAGCCCAGACAATGGGCGGTCTTGTTCTTGCCAACCGGATACTGGGCTTTGTCAATGCTCCATCGCTGATTCAGCGCGCGGTAAAGGACGACCTCAGAGAAATAGTGGACGTCTCTGTGTACAAGAAGCGCAGAGACAGACTCTACGATGCGCTCACCAGCTTCGGTTATCAGTGTGTTAAGCCTCAAGGGGCATTCTACTTGTTTCCCAAATCCCCTATACCAGATGACGTACAGTTCGTTGGCAATCTCCAGAACAGGCTTATACTTACCGTTCCGGGAACGGGTTTCGGAGGACCCGGATATTTTCGAATAGCGTACTGCGTATCCGATGAGACCATCGAGGGTTCACTGAAAGGTTTCCACGACGCTATCAAAGAGATCTGACCTTTCGGATCACCTTCTTGATTCAAATCTATTTTCGAAAAAACAGGGGAAACTAATCGAATTAGATAGTTTCCCCTGTTCCTTGCTGAAAAGCTGACTGTCAAGACGCCGGGATAGACTCCACACTCCGAATCAATTCATTCGCTTTAACTGAAGTTCCAGTTCGTGAACCTTAGACCCCAATTCCAGCAGGTACGCCTTTTGGGAGGTGAGTATCTCTTCTAACTCCCTGATTCGCTTGCTCATGGCCTGGACATCTCTCGGAGACTCTACCTGAACCTGAGGCTGGGCCTGCGGTTGAGGTTGGGTTTGGGATTGAGGCTGCGCCTTCATTGCCGCCATAGCCTGACGATCGGACTCTACGCCGCTCTTCAGGCTGGACAGCCCATGTTCAAGCGGTGCGAGTTGGTCCTTCAATTCAGCCACAGCAGCGTCTTTCACTTTGGGAAGCGTCTTCTTAACTGCATTCACCAGCTTGGCGTTGTTTTCCTGGATTTCTTTACGAACCTCGGCCAATCCCTTGGAGAGGTCCTCAACACTCTTGCTGAAACCTGCCGCATGCTTCTTCAGCAGGACTATGTCCTTGCCAGCGGCACCATACTGCCTGATTTCAGATTCGAGTTTTTTGTTGAGTTCAGTTACTGAAGTTTCGAGGCCCTTAAGTTTCTTGCCGACATCTTCGCGTTCCTTCTGTGCTTCCTGAGCCCAATCTCTGAACTCTTCCAGCTTGCTGTTCACCGGTTCCACTTTGGTCTTGAGAGTCTGCTGTATTTTATCCTGCTGGTCTTCCAACCGCTGAATATCAGAACTGAAGTCCTTGGGCGGAGAGAACTTGCCGGCAAATTCTTTTAAATCCTTTTCCTGTTTCTGCAGCCTTTTTTCCATGTCGGCGATTTTCTGGACTAGTCCAGAGGTATCATCCGTGCAACCGATCAGAAGCAGGCTCGCAAGGACTATCAATAATAATGAGACGCTCCGGTGGGGGCTCATGGGAAACCTCCCAAATACGTTTTGTTATGGTATAATAGCAGATTGTGAATTAAACGCAAGGATTTACAGCCAATTAAATTTAAAAGGTAATTGAAAAGTTTTGAAAGAGCTAACATCATGCTCATCAATCTAATGATTGATAGACTAGCGCAATGTTCCAGATGCGGTCTTGCAATGGGGAGTCAATTCGCGGGCCTTTAATGGACCGGTGCGATGGTAGTGTCCAACAATTGGCAGATTCTACGAAAGGATTTCGCTCTTTATATCTGTAGCTTCTCCGGCATGTAGTTTGTAAAGATCCAAGTGCAGAGCACATGCCTTCGCTTTTGCCTCCCCAAAGGCCCTGTCGCATAAATAGGGCTCCTGTGCCTCATGCGGCAGCTTTTACCGTATAGGGGTAGGAACAGTCGGTTGCCCGACCGCTCCCCCCTCCGAACCGTACGTGCGGAACTCCCGCATACGACTCTCCGGTTGGTGGTTCACCTCAGGGCGGTCTGACTAACCAACACGAACGATGCGGTAGAGAACAGCCCAAGCATGGCGGAACGACGAATGCCGCAATCACCCCCATTACAGAGGTAGTCAGCGTGCGGTTTCAGCGTAAAATACGGTTAGACCGACTGATGGCAGCGGATGTCTCCGGTCGTCTAGGCCCAAAGGCCACTCAATGCCGGTGTGGATTCCTGTAGCGCAGGCCCGGAGAGGACTTGCACCTCTCTGATCAAGTACGCTAAAAGGCGCACCATTCCCGCGGAAGCGGGAATCCATTAAAGCTCGCTGTGGAGCTTCTGGATTCCCGCCTGCGTGGGAATGACCGGTTAGCAGATTCTCGTGCATACTCGACATAAAGTCACTTGCTTGTATGTCGTTGATTTTACACGACGGTCCTCCCCTACCCTTCCTGGTTTGAATGTCAACTGACATCAACGCTTGACAGCAGTCACCAGCATTTGATGACCCAGCAATGTGAAGCGTAGCGTTTCGTCGATTATTTTCCTGAAAGGTCTCAGAATCAACCACCTGGGGGGGAGGTCTTCTTCGGGGTGATATAGCTTTCTCCTCAGATTGAATGACCTGGTGCGAATTCCTATGTCTCTAAACCCAATCTCTGTCAGCAGCCGCGTGATGGTTGCCGGCTCGAAAAGGAAAATATGGTCCGCACCGTTCAGGTAAACCCACTCGGGCCCGTTGACTCGGCGGGAAAGAGAAGCGAAATTGGTAGTGGAAAGCGTGAGCAGGCCCCCAGGTCGTAGAGCGTTATGTATGGCTGTGACAGCCTTTCTGGGGGAGCTTAGATGCTCTATCACGTCCCACATTCTCACCACGTCCATTGAATCTTCCGGAGCCTGCAAGTCCTCGGCGGGTTGCGTTGTTATCTTCTCGATGCCTTTGCTTCGGAGGCGCTGCAAGGCATCGGAATTGATCTCCACAGCCCATGTGTGCCAGCCCAGTCTGGATGCCTCGCCCAGAAACCAGCCCCGACCCGCTCCCACTTCCAAAATACGATTGAGACGCCGAAATGGTTCGAGTCGGGTCAGCTCTCGCTGCAGTCGACGCACTTGGGCAGGCGTCAATAAATCTTCGCCCATGCTGCCGGTTCCTGTGCGGCTCTGGCGATCAAGGTGATCGTGGAGCCGTGGATTCACAAACACCAGTCCACAGTTATTGCATCTCACATGGCGAAAACCTTCCTTCACAAACAGCAGTTTGTGATCCGGGGAAGCGCATAAATCGCAGGCTACTGTTTCGTTCGCAGACATCGGTTCCATCGTGGGATCCCAATCAAGAATAGAGAGTAATGATTATAGACTACTCAAGACGTTGTGCAAGCAGTGGGTGACGGAGAGAGCCGCCCAAAGCGCTTCCGGTGGGAGCCGAAGCGTACTCTTGATACCAGGCCGAATTCGTGATACTCAAGCCGGGACGCTATAAAGCAAGCGAGGACGAAAAGTGGACCTGAAACCAATCGCAGACTTCCTCTTCGAGGTCGGGATGCTGAAGCGTACCCCTCGATCGGGATTTCAATTCCTGGGCACAGGTAATGAAACCGTAGCCGAACACAGCCTTCGTGCGGCAATAATCGGTTACACTCTGGCCAGGATGTCCGGGAAGCTCTCATCTGACCGGGTCGTGCTGATGTGCCTTTTCCATGACTTAGTGGAAGCCCGCACCGGAGACCTGAATTATGTGAACAAACGATACGTCAAGGCCGATGAAAAGGCCGCTGTACTGGATATGACAGCGAACCTGCCGTTCGGAGAAGAGATAAGGGGTCTAGCTGAGGAATTTGATGCCTGCTCGACACCTGAAGCAGAATCCGCCAACGATGCGGACCAGCTCGAAATGATTCTCCAGCTGAAAGAACTGGGAGATCTAGGCAACAGATATGCCAGAGACTGGATAAATGCCGCAGTGAAGAGACTCAGGACCGACGATGGAAAAAAGCTGGCGCGAAGCATCCTGAATACGGACTTCGCTGCATGGTGGTTCAAGGAAAAGGAAGACGAGTGGTGGGTCCATGCAGATAAATTGGACAGGAGTGACAAGTAGGCCATGGTCTCGAAGAGTTCCGCATCCTAACAGGCTGTGCGGGTTCATCGGGCTCTGGCTGTTGATATTGGCCCTCTCGGCCGGGCCTCCCCATCTGCGAGCTGAAACTGAGACCCCGGAAATTACTCCCGACGATCAAGAAGTGTCAGCGCCCGACCAGGACCAGAGCAGCGATGCCGAATCCCGGCCCAAGAAATATCAGTGGCTATTCAGGCAGAGAGCTCCGGAGCTCCCGCCCTCAGACGTGGAAAGCTCGACGCTTCTCGAACAACTGGATCGTGAAATAAAGCTGGCCAGGAAGCTGTACCTTTCAGGGGAGACCGACAACGCCATCCTGAAATACCGCAACGCAGTGGACCAGTTCGAATCCATCCTCGAAGATATTCCGCCAGGCCACGGTTTGCTGAACGAAATGGAACAGCGGTTCGTCATTTTCGACGAACTGGCGACCAAGATGTTGGGTCCCGTTCATTTGGAGCCTCAGGAAGAACTGGCGGGCGGTATCTTTCACATAATGGAGAGGCGAAGGATCTGTCGCCGCAACCTCACCTTGAAGAAGGCCGGGCAGCTTCAGTTTTTCGATGCTCCTAACAGCCTCCTGCAAGATGAATCGGATGTGCTTCTCAGGATTCTCCAGCTCAAGAACGAGGGTCCTTCGCACGCCAATCGTCAGGCAGAGGCTGCCTTGAAGTCCAGTCTCTCGGATACTCGAAAGACCCTTCAGAAAAGTTCGCCACGGTATGCTGCTCTGCGGCGCGGGACCCCAATCTCGCTGGCGGACCTGCGCAGGGACCTGCTCCAAAAGAACGAGATGGTCCTTGATTTCAGCCTCTTTTCCGATCGAATCGTGATAGGGGTTATCACATCCGAACGAGCCATATATCATCAGGCGCCTACGAACAGAGTGGAAATCGACAGGGGAGTATTCCATCTCCAAGACAAACTTAAGGAATTCAATCTCGGAAGCCGTTCAACATTCATGGGACACGCTTGGAAAGAGGCCGGCCGAAGAATCCACAGGACTCTACTCGGCAAAATCCCACCGCTGCCGTCAGACAAGACA
>JACRDE010000488.1 GCA_016212935.1 Desulfomonile tiedjei
AAATCCCCTTCCAGAAACTTCTATCATTTGCCGGAACCCCTAATTTCCTGTCAGGAAATAGGGGTTCCGGCGAGTGTCAAAAGTTCTTGAGGTGGGGTTCGGGGAGGCACTTCTTACAAGAAGTGCCTCCCCGATTTTACATATTTGAAAGCGAGTCGCTATAAGAGGGCATTTCCGAAGGGATGACTCGCACGGAGGCGTGCAAAAATCTACTACAGTGGAGCCGGCATTAGTGCGGAGCGTTCACGGTCACTGTTACCGGTCTGAATGCTACCTATGAATCAATTGCTGACTCGCCTTAACGTCAAAGCGGCCTTGAAATCCCGTCCTTGCGGATTTTCCAGAAGTGCCAAGCGAGCAGCCCTACCAGTAGTCCCGGAAGCAAAATTACGTGCCAAACGTACACTCGAACTAGGGCGAAGTCTCCTAGTTCTGATGGTCCGAAAAAGATTGATGCCAAGGGCGAGCCCAGAACAGGGATAGTCTCAGACAGGTTTCTCGCGATTGTCCAGGCCCAGAGGCTCCGATCGTCCCACACGAGAATGTACCCGGTGAAATCCACAAGCAGAGTCCCGACCAACAGCAGGAGCCCTATTGTCCAGTTAAGATCCCTTGGGGGCGCAAACGAACCCGTCCAGAAAACCCGAATCATGTGCAGAACCACAATAGCGACCATGGCCTGGCCTGCCCAATAATGGATGTTGCGCACAAAGAATCCGTAGGGGGCCAGGTGAGTTATTTCCTGAATCGACCCATACGCGGAGGAAATTGTGGGAACGTACCTCAAGACCAGAAGCAGGCCTGTGATTACCTCAAGAATGAACAGCCAAAAGGCAAGTCCACCGAGGCACCAGGTGAATCGAACTTCTGCAGAGAATGCGGGAATAAGTCTGGGATGTATGTGCAGGAGAAAAGCTGAAAACGATCCTTTCGTCATAACTGCATCCGAATGTCCACGTCAGGACGGACCCTGCGGCTTGGCGGTCAGACGAATCCTGTCGCTCTCCACGCTTACTGTCAGTTTCTCAATAGGACGCGTTGCCGGACCGCGCTTTACGCTGCCTTCGGAATCGAACTCACTTCCGTGGCAGGGGCACTCAAACAGTTTTCGGTCCGGATTCCATTTCTGGCGGCATCCGAGGTGTGTGCAGCGGTCGTCGAGCGCGACCAGCGTTCCGTCGGTATTTTTCAACAACCAGGCCGCAGGTTCTGGCAGGTGAAGGGGAACACCCGGCTCCATCTTATGGAGCACTTCCGAAGAGAACTCCCGTACTCTGGTTTTGCCTGCGCTGAAGAACGCAAACCTCACCGCTCCCCAAGCGAAGAACATCCCTATAGCGCCGAATAGCCACAGCGCAACGACCTTGAGAAAAGCCCTCTTATCTAGGGAAACGGGTTCACGCAAGAATCAGGATCTCCAGAAACCGCGGTTATGAGAAGGCCTCAGCAGGGAGGAACATTCATTACACCAATGCTCCCCCCCTGATTTGCCGCTTTTTCTCCCATGGCTCACTGGACTCAGTCCGGGAGAATACTCGTCATAGATTCAATTAATCCGACAAAAAAGATTTTCCTGAAAACACGCCCACGGTTCCAAGAAATCTACTAGCAGCCTTCGTCAGGAAGTTTCGCCGGCTTTGCGGATGCCGCTTTCATAGCCTTCTCAGCGTCTTCTTTGGTTGGAAGCGGGCCTTTGACAACGGATTTTGCATCAGCGGGTTTCTTGTCCGCCACGGACATCTTGCCGGAAGCGTCCTTAACAACGTAGAACTCTGCGGCAATTGCGAGCGTCGCAGCCCCGAAGCAAATCAGCGCCACCACTACCACCACGGAACGAAACAGTTTACCCATCGCAGAAAAACCTCCTTTGATTTGACTGATCCATTATTGCACTGAATCAGATGAACATCAAACCATCTACTTGTCGTACGGCGCCCAGCGTTCGCCCAGACCTGCCAGCCAGAAGGCAGCCAGAGCCATCAAGGTGATAACAAGCGCCATAACCTCTTTTGACAAGCCGAACGCTTCCCAAAGCGTAAGCCTCCCAAGCCCGGAGCTCATGTAGAAGTCGCCCCAAACAGGAAAGCCCGCAGCGAATACCCATATGCCCATTACCATGCCAAGAACGTATATCACAGCGTCCAACTTACCTGACACTACGCCGACTGCCGCCGTTCCGGGGCAGTATCCGCCGATCGCGAACCCCAGCCCGAAGAGAATTCCTCCCACAAGCTGAGGCCAGAGGTATGTCTTGAGCAACGTGTAGTCAACCAGAACCGAGTAATCGAACAACCCTAGCCAACTCAACGAAATCAAACCAATCATCGCTGTAACCATCGCGGAAAACATTACCTTCAGGACTCGCATATCTCTGAAGTAGAATATACTTGTCAGATTCCTCGAATCCCCGAATCCGGCTCTCTCTAATACGAACCCGAAAAGGAAGCCTATGCCCACGGCCACAATCAGGCTCGTCTGATAGCTGAATGCCCCAGCAACGTACAAGGGTGCAGTCATGACCATTCCCTCCTCACGAAATATGCTGTTACGAAAGCTGTCGCAAACACCGCCATCATGAATACCCAGCTTCCAACAGCCATTGTTGCCCCTCCGCTGAGAGCCTGTCCGCTGGTGCATCCCAGGGCGAATCTTGTACCAATGCCGCCAATAATGCCCCCGATAAGAGCCAGCGAAAGCCGCAAGCCTATACTGGCTGTCGGCCCTCTGCCTACGCCCGGCCTGAACCTGCGCGCAGTCAAGACCGCCACCAGGCCACCGATGAAAACACCGAGAACCTCAAACACGATCCAGTTCATGAAGGGATGTTTTCCCCCAGCCTTGTAGAATTCTTTGTAATATGGGTGCTGCTCCACCGCCGACGGGGC
>JACRDE010000489.1 GCA_016212935.1 Desulfomonile tiedjei
AAACGATATCTTGGTAGCAAGGAGCCCGTTTGCGGCATACTTGGTCATCTCTGCGGAGGGTATGTCACTGATAAGGATGGGTTTTCCTGTCCTGACAAACGGACTGTAAAGCTCCTTGAGAATTTCTCCCACCCGTATGTCATCAACACCGACAACCACCCGATCGGGCTTCATACAGTCGTCGATTGCGTTTCCTTCTTTGAGAAATTCCAGGTTGGACGCTACGTCAAACGGATGCGACGTCTGAGCCGCGATTATCTCTTTGACTTTGGCGGTCGTGCCCACAGGAACCGTGCTCTTGGTAACGACTATTTTGTAGGTGTTTATGGCCTTGCCGACATTCTCGGCAACCTGAAAAACCTGGCTCAAGTCTGCATTCCCTTCCGCATCCGGGGGAGTTCCTACAGCAATGAAATTTATGAGAGATCGTTCAATTGTGTCTTCCAGGCTTGTGGTAAAATGCAAACGGCGTTCGGCCACATTGCGAGCTATCATCTGCTCCAACCCCGGCTCATATATTGGAACTTGTCCCCGAGAGAGGCTGTCGATTTTCTGTTCGTCAATATCCATCAGGGTGACGTCATTGCCCATTTCCGCGAAACATACGCCTGTCACCAATCCGACGTAGCCTGTCCCTATCACTCCAACATGCATTATGAATACCTCTTGCTATGGATTAAGCTCCTTAAGCGTTTAATTAATGCATAAATCGTGAAAATTCTCCAGTGAAATCTCAGGAATGCCTCAAGCCATCCGGATATGCGTCCACAAGCGCGCAAGAATTGCGACGTCTGGGGCTTATTCTTTCCGATCAACAAATCGTACAGAGGCACGTGACTTTCGTTTCAGGCTCAAATTACCGCGCTATTTCTCTTAGGAATGCAAGCTCATAGGCCTGTGGAATTACCAAAATTCACCGACGGAAACAGTTCGCCACGGGTGTGAGGAAGAAACAGCGCTGCCATGAAGTTGTCCATGTAAGAAGGATCTTCGGAAAGTTCGACGTTCGTCATGGCACGGGCAATCTCCTGCGATTTGTAAAAGAGACTGCGGTCGACGGCAGCCAGACGAGCACCCTTCAAGGATGAATTTCCGATGAAAGAGAACTTCTCTCGCGGAATATCGGGAAGCAGTCCTATCGTCACTGCATGATCCAAGTTTATGAAGCTGCCGAATGCTCCGGCAATTATCACTCGGTCCAGCGAATCCACGCTCAGACCTATCTTGTCTAGGATACATGCGTAACCTGAAAACATAGCGGCTTTAGCTCTCAGTATGTTGTCCAAATCGACTTCTGTGAGCACTATGTCTTCCTCCAGACCGCTATCAGCGGCCCTGCATATGACGTACTCCCGGCGGCTTCGCCCTTCCCGAATTCGCTGCGTGCCATGGTTCTCGGAATATTTTCCGTTTTGATTAAGTACCCCTGTCCGTAGCATCTGAGAGATTATATTTATGATCCCCGAGCCGCAAATACCCACTGCCGGTTTAGCATCTATCGTCTTGATCATGGGCTCGTACGAATCTGGGTCGATGAGTATTCCCTCGATTGCTCCAGGAGCGGCTCTCATGCCGTATTCCAAGCCCCCGCCCTCGAACGCAGGACCGGCGGAACAAGAAGCAGTCATGAGAAGGTCCCTGTTTCCGGCTACTATTTCCCCGTTAGTGCCTATGTCTATAAACAGGGTCATTAGGTCGGAATCCCACATTCCATTGGCGAGTACGCCGCTCACTATGTCCCCGCCCACATACGAAGCCACCCCCGGAAACATTCGTACGAACGCGTGAGACGGCAGATCCAAGCCAAGATTCACAGCCCGTATTGTGTCCACATTTTGCACCGCGGGAACATAAGGAGATTCCCGGAGAAACTTCGGATAGAGGCCGAGAAACAGATGTGTCATCACAGTATTGCCCGCAGCAACCATATAGTTGATGCAGTCTCTCTCGGTCCCGCTTTTTTCCAAAACTTCGGCTATTATCTCGTTGAGGCCGTGAGCCACGTGCTGCTGAAGTTTTTCAGATCCGTCTTTCTTGAGTGCAAAGACAATTCGGCTTATTACATCGTCGCCCATGGAAATCTGCGGATTGTACCGCGATGCTCTTGCCAAGACCTTACCTGTGTGAAGATCGACCAGTTCTCCCCACAGAGATGTGGTACCTATGTCCACAGCCAGAGCCATTGGAGAGGCGCGCAGGTGTCCTGGAGCGACCCTGTTCAAGCGAAACATGCTGGTCTCGCAACCCGCGATGTCTATGTCCTCAACTTGAAAGCAAGCAGTGATTTTCCAATGTTCTTTCCGCGCCTGCCGGGGAATGTCCTTCAACACGTCGAGGGTAGTAGAGACGGGATGAATTTCGTGATCGACCTTCAGCGTTCTCACTATTCGCTCGTAATCGCCGAGATTGTCCTCAGCTGTTGGGGCAGGTGGCTCCATGAATACTTGAAGAGTCATCGGGTTTAGTTCGGGGATGAGCGGCGATTCCATGGGCGCGGCTGTACGACGCATGCGGTCTGCTTCGTCTCGAGGGATTACCTTTCGGCCCACTTTGGCTTTGGGGACTTCCACGGCTACCGCCCCGGTGATACGGGATTGGCAAGCCAGGACATAGCCCGCAGCACGAGCGGCAGCGTTAATCTTCTCTATCTTGTCGGCATCCACGGCGCCGTCCAGGACACGTACCTTGCACTGACCGCAACCCCCGGACCCGCCACAGGCTGCCGGAATGAAAACG
>JACRDE010000494.1 GCA_016212935.1 Desulfomonile tiedjei
ATACCCGGCGTATTCAAATGCCTTCTGTATGGTCAAAGTGCTCGGGACGTTGTACCGCTTTCCCATTATGAATATGGGCACAAGGTCCGTCCTCTCAGTCGGCATTTCAGGAATCTCGTTTTCCTGGACGGTTTTCATTTGCTCAACCGTTGACATTTCTCCGATCCTTTCTCGACCCTGATCCGTCCTGCAGCTCGCTATCGTGCGATGAAGACGCCTATGACCAGACCCAGCACAAGCGCGATGATCGCCATGAAATAGTTGTCCAAAGACGTAATTCCAGGCGCTGGTTGTATAGTCTCGGGAATCACCTCGTCCACGATGTAGTCCTTGTATGCGGTGTCCACCTGAGGGCAGGCCAGGACACACGAGTAACACTGCTCGCAGTCCTCGCCCACGCAGGCTTCCAAGGCAAATGAGGTGCGCTGTTCGGTCTTCTCGAAGCGTTTGGGGTCCTTGCGCAGCACAGGGCAGGAGTCGATACAATTACCGCATGCAATGCAACCTTTGTCGCCGGTGATGTCGGAACCCTCATCAACAATATACAAACGATGGTAAGGCTCCATGCCCTTGGAAAGAAGTCGAAACCGTGCCACAGGCGGCTCTTTGGTTTTGAGCACCTCATCCGCGACTTCGCGGTTTATCTTGTCTTTTGATTCATCTCTTACGGTCGGCATATCAATGTGCTCCAAGCCCGAAACGCTTCAAAGACTGCAGCGAGAGCTTACTTCGCGTTTCCCGGCTTCCTGTCCGTGTCCAAGGCCAGCGATCGCTGATCCATTTTTCTTCTGTGCTGCTCGAAGTACTCTTTTGTCATGAGCGGGTGGCACTTCATGCAGTCGTCAAAATTCTTCCCGTTGTTGCAATCCGCCAGGAAAATCCTGGTCTTGTAGTGTATCTTTCCGTTGTGGCATCGCCGACAACTCTGCTCAGACGGCATGGCGATCATCCACCTGGGGTTCTTGGAGAGCTGATTCCAGGCTTCCTGTCTGGCTTCGAGGAATTTTGCCTCCGTCATGGGCAGCAGTTGACCGCTCCGATAGGAGTGGGAAGCCCTTGTGTGGCAAGAATCGCACGCCAGATGATTGACTTCCGTGTAGGCTACCGCTTTGTCAGCGGCTCCCTTTTCTTTGTACCGCTCGTGACACTTTGCGCACGTGTCATCCCTTGCCAGCACGTGCTTGCGGTGATCCATAACCAGGCCGATTTTCACAAGCTCCGGGGTCAGATCTTTCAGATGAACCGATTTCCTGTTTATTGCAGCAAGGTGGCAGTACTGACAATTTTCAGTCGGGGTTTTGGTCATAGAAAACATACCTGAGACCAGCGGTTTTCTCGGGTCCAGCTGGGGAACTAGATACGTGACTGAATGCAGCAACCCGTCCAATCGAGATCCCACAGTTCTGGCCGCTCCGCCTTTCATGTGGCAATCGGCGCAGGCTATCAGCTCGTGGGAGAAGCCCTTCTTTTCCGCCTTGAGTCGTTTTGACATCCACTCGCTGAATGCCGCCTCCTGCGTATGGCAAGCCATGCACGACGAGCTTTGCACCGAAAGCTCTGCAAGACCGGCCACAGCGACCACCACGATCGCAAGGCCGATCAAATACCATTGCCAGGCCTTGCCCATCAGGCGGACTCCTTCTGTTCTTTCAGGCGTTCCTTTTTCTGCTCACGGGAGGCCATGAATGCCGCGGAAATAACCATTGGCCCTGAATTTCCGATAGGACACTTGGCAGCGCACCTTCCGCAACCGACGCAATACTTGGAAAGCTCCAAGACTCTGTCGTAATCTCCCAACCTGGCGAGGAGAACCAGGCCCATGGGCATCTGAACGCCCTCTGCTTCCTTCACCGGGCAAGCTCCCACGCATGAGGCGCAGTTATAACAGTTGATGCAGCGCCCTGTTCCCGGCGTCAGCATGGACTGCAACGCATATTCAAAAACAATGAACGCGGCGAACAGTATTGCAAGGGCATTCAAAGTCACCCTGCTCGGGGCTCTGCCTATAAACGTATTCAGGAAAAGCCGTGAAAAAATACTGTATTGAGGATAACCGGCAATCCCTTTCGACAGAGCGGACTCTACCGCATTGGCGTAACCGGTGAGCGTTACAGTGGCTCCACGATACATCTCCGGCTGGGCCGGAGGTTCCAGCCGGCCCTTGTCGACCAGTTCCCGGCGAAACGCTGCGATCTCGTTGTCCTCGACGGAAATCAGATCCGGGTATTCAAGTGTCTCAACCTTTGTGATCCTGTGGTCCTTGACGTCCACCCTCACAGTTATGTTCCCTCGGAAGCCCTCACTGCGACCTGTGTAGCTGCCGTCAGCAACCAGGCTGATCCCGGCTCCCCAGGGATTGCTAGCCAGGCGCAGTTCATCCACACGCCCCACGTCCATGCGTGCGATGCCGTAACCTATCACGATCACCACGAAAACCCCTGCAAGGTATAGAATTTTCGGGCTACGGGTCCGACGATAATCTCGGGTCCATAGAACCGCCAAGCTCAGGAGCAGAACCCATGCCAAGATGAACCTGGCAGACGGAAACAGAGCAGCGGTTACTATCAAATAGAACACCAATCGCACAGGCCTCGTGCGCACCAACTGCCAAAGGAATCCCAGAGGGTCATGCCATAGCTTTGACAACGTCATCTATGAATTCCTTTCCTACCAAGCCCTGCGCCAAGGCATTTTCGAGCGAATGACGGGCAACAATCCCTTTGGACATAGCCGCACGCGTGTCTTCCTGCATGATCGCGAACATCTGGGGCAACGGCAGATACTGCACGCAGTAGCTCTGGCAATTGCCGCAGCGTATGCATTTGAGGCCGCCGTTCCTGATAAATCTGTCGTAATCTCCGACCCGGCCTGCCACGGCAAGCTCCGCCTGAAATGTTATCCCAACAGGGCATCGGTCCTGGGTGGCGTAGCATGCACGACATTCATAGCAATATATGGTCGCGGGGTTCCCTCGAAGAATCGGCTTAATGACTGTGGCCAATAATGCAGCCACAATACCGAAAAGAGAAACCCGATCCAGGTTCCTGGTCCATCCACGGTCTTTGAGGTTCGTGAAGAACTGGTAACGATGAATGCCCGGGAGCACCATCGGCTGATCGAGATCCTGACGCTTGTGTTGTATTTCCTTATCTTGTTGTTCAGCCATTTGGTTTAGCTTCCAGGGTCAATGTGGCAGCATAGCGGACATCAACAGTCCCGCAATCAGCCCTCCAGCAGCGGCCTGAAGCAGCTCCTTGGGGGAACTCATGTCCAGGGCCCAGGCGATTATCACGCCAGAAACCGCGCCCACAAAAAGAAACATGATCCAGGTAAACAAAACGGACCTCTTTCAAAGCAGTAAGATCTGGGGAACCTTTTTTGTAAAAAAGGTTCCCCAGGCCCTTCCAAAAAACTTTTTACACTTTCCTTAATCCTGATTTTTCCGTTGGAAAAACCCGGATTAAGGAAAATTGCTAAAAGTTCTTGGGATGGGGTTCGGGGAAACACTTCTTACAAGAAGGGTTTCTCCGATCTTCCTTCTTTGCCTACGAATTACATCTGCTGGCGCTCATGTTCCGTGGGCACAGCACATACTGCAGTTGCCAAAAATCGTTTCCGATTCCCCGTCATTCCTGCGCAGGCAGGAATCCAGAATCTGGATCCCGGATCAAGGTCCGGGGTGACGGTACCAGTCCCGCAAATTGGGAAAAGCTTCTGGCAATGCCCACAACATCGAAACCAACTACTTCTCAAGAGATTCAGTTATCAGCGTTTCAACTCCGCGCAACCTAACGGACACCCTCGATTGCTTCACCCGTCAGAGTCTCAGACATTCGACGGGACAGTCTGGCCGGGACCATGAGCCCTATCAATGCAGCAGCTATCACGCCTCCGGTAATGCCCTGCAG
Source organism: Desulfomonile tiedjei (assembly GCA_016212935.1). Classification (GTDB taxonomy): domain Bacteria; phylum Desulfobacterota; class Desulfomonilia; order Desulfomonilales; family Desulfomonilaceae; genus Desulfomonile; species Desulfomonile tiedjei_A. Next base: position 3,909 of record JACRDE010000494.1, read on the forward strand.
TATTGCGGTGAAATTCGCCTCGAACAACGCGAAGGCCAGAACTCCGCCCGCCATCGCGCCACTCAGCAGAAATCCCACCAACTGGATAAAGAAGTTTCTGGAAGCATCCTGTGAGAACACTCGACCGCCAGCATAAACGAAGAGCACATTCACTGCTGCTATAACCAGGGTAAACTCTCCGATGACCACAATGTCCTTGACGAAATTCGGATCTGACGGCTGAAACACCGACAGATTGAGGAATTTCATGTATATGGCTGCCAGAGGCGCCATAATTGCCATAGAAGCGAAAGTGTAAGCTCCCTTGATGAATCCGGTTTCCGCCCTCATGGTCCCTTCGCCCATCATTCCGCCTCCGCCCAAAGGCGACGGCCCGCAAGAAGTGGTCGCGTTGATTATGAAAGCAGCCATTACAATGGCCAACTGAGACCAATCAAGAAAGCCGAACTTGGCCGGCCCGAAAAGGTAAAGCACCGGAACGAGAGCTGCCGCCAATATCCTGGCACATGAAAGCGGCAGAATGGTCTGGAACTGCACGAATATGGCCAGCATCCCCGCGATCCCCAGGAACGGCACGTTCACCAGGCTGTTTAGGATCACTCCGAGTGCGTCAAATCCTCCTGTAGCGGCAAGAGCTCCGGCTGCCAGAAAACCCGCTGCCATAGCAGTCACCGGGAGGAGTATTATCCCTTCCATAAGATCATTGAGCCTAATCCGGCAGACAACTATCATCAGCAGAGCGCCTGCCACCAGGACTGTCTGGACCGGCATTTTTCCGAACGGTTGGAAAATAGCTATCAACAGCGAGAAGACGAAAATGACCAGAGAGAGATAACCTTGAAGGGGTGCATGTATTTCCGGTTCTTGACCGCCGACGGCCGAAGCCGGGGCCTCCCTGAGAGAAACGTCATCAGGGTAAAGCCTTTGGCTGACGAACTTCAGAAACAGAGCCACTATCGCAGTGCCCAAAATGAGCGAAAAAGCCTGAGGCGCTCTCAGAATCCCTTCTGATGCGGTGGGGAAAAAGCTGCCTAGAAAACCCTCCCCTATCTGCCCTACCCCGCCTATGGGTGATGGTCCACAGGAACCCATGGAATTACGGGTGAATGCTCCGATAAGGACTATCAACTGGGATTTCGTGAGAATCCCCATCCCGCCTTCAAAACCGAAAGTGAACAGCAAAGGCAGCAGAGCGGCAGCCAGGATGCGTCCGCACGGCAAAGACGAAATTACAGGGAGGTTTATCAAAATTACGAGAGTTCCGACCAGACCGATAGGACTCTTGCGTAGATAGCCCAAAAGCACCTTCAACGCCTCGAATCCGCCCGACGCCTTCAATCCCCCAGCAAGGAACAAACCAGTTAGCAATGCTGTTATCGGATGAAGGATTATCCCCCCGAGAAACTCGTTGGGAAGCAACATCACGGAATCCCAGCCCCAGTATGCAAATCGAAACGCCCCACCCACAAAAAGACACAGCACGGTAGATAGGACAAGCACGGTCTGAACCGGGGTCCTTATGTACCCGAAGAGGGTCAGGAGCATGAGTCCCAAGAAAATCGTTAATGTAATATATCCGAGAATCTCCAAAGGGTTTCTCCCAATCGGAACCTGATCATTTCATGGGTGTATTTTGCACGACGGGTTTTCCCTGTCGGGTCCGCTTGCGCAATTTCCACGTCTGAACCAGGGCAGATCAACTACGTACCCGTCACGAGAAGAACAAACCCGAACTTCATCTCCGATTCTCAACTTGCCCAGACATGCGGTGCAGCAATTGAGGCTCGCGTCCACGAGGTCACCCCGATCCAGTCGAATCTTCACAGACGTGACCGGAAGCAATTCTCCGTAACCGGAATCATTCACCGCAATTATGGAGCCTCGCATTCCGCGGGTTGCTCGGTAGATTTCCGCTGCCGCGAAGACTGCGATGAGAAAGATTATTGTGAGTTGTTCAATATTCATAAGAAAACAGAATCTACTGATCCTAAGTCTTTCCAGGCCTGATACCAGGGCATTTTCCAAACTGCTGAGGCTGTGCTTCTAGCTCTTTTTCAGAACCTGAACTCTTCCGTTGCCGTTGTCAGCTACATAAACCGTGTCACCGCTTACAGCGATGCCGGTGGGATTCCTGAATTCATCCGGGCCTGAGCCCGGCTTTCCGTGCACCGCCAAGACTTTGCCGTCTCGGCTGAATTTTTGTATCCGATGGTTTCCTGTGTCAGCGATCCACATGTCGCCTGCCGAGTCCAGTTTCATGCCCTGGGGCATTCTCATACGGCCTGGAGCAGTCCCGTCCCCGCCGAAAGAATCCACGAACTTGAAATCCTTGTCGAAGATCTTCACCATGCCGTGCTTACTGTCCAGCACAAGGAGTTCTCCGCTCTTGTTCAACGCGCAGGAGGTAGGCAGCCGAAACTGATCTTTCCCGTCGCCCATATCCCCGACGATCGCGATTACAGAGCCTTTCTCGAACACTTGAACCCTGTGGTTTCTTGTGTCCGCGACGAAAAGCCTGCCTGATTCGTCCAGAAAAATGCCCTGGGGGGTGGCGAATGAACCGCCGATAGAACCGACGGTACCGATCACGCTGTCGACTTTGCCCGATCGGTCAAAGGCCTGGACCCTGCAGTTGTTGGAATCCACTACATACACAATGCCGGAGGCATCTGCAGCCAACCCTTTCGGGAAATTAAGCCGGCCGGGTTGCGAACCAGGCTCGCCAAATGAGGTAATAGGCTTGAGAAAGGAGTCCAACCTGACGATTCGATAACCGGAAGGATCGCTGATCAGAAGATTTCCCTGGGGCTCCAGCGCAAGATCAAACGGCCCCAAGAACCCTGCATCACCAGAACCGGTAAGGGTACGCGATTCTTTGCGGGACGCATTCAGTGGGACCGTAGCAAGCAGGGAGAACACCCCGGCCATGCCGAGAGATTTGATGAATTCACGCCTTTCCATGGCGTATATTTGCTCCGTCACCCTCAGCCGAATGCGGCAGTTCCCGGAAAACTCTCAGGTTTTAGCAGGAACTTCGACGAAATTTGTTCGATATTTAGCATGCGATGGGATGGCAACAATCATACTCCCCGAAGAATCCCGAGTCAAGACATCGTTGCACCGAGCGGGCTGACTATTTTTGTTTCACGGAAAAACTGTTGCCGATTGTGCGGAGCGCAACTCCAAGACGTCCTCCTGCTGAATACAAAATACGCATTTTTCTAAACTGTTTTGAAGTGTTGGAACGTGTACGCGGTTCAAGCTGCATGCCGACAGGAAACCTCGCGGGGCTATCGCTGGTTGGAAAACGGCTCCACAAGTGCTGTTTGATCTTGGGGCGTGATCTAACGACGACATACACAAAAGGCAGAAGTGGTCTGCGAACGAGGGTTCACCCATGCCGTGCATGGAGCCAGAGTGTGGTCCGAGCAAAAGTACGTCTCCTTCAGCTGTTGCTTGAGTCTGTAGAGGCTCACTAGCTTTTGAGAATGGGAACCCCAATAAAGGCGGCTCTTTCAGATTGCCAGGATCAGTTTTTGGGTCCGTTTTCCCGCTCAACCTCTTTCTTTGAGTTCACATACAGCCGGAGAGCCGCAGAAATCACGTTGCTCATGATTTCGCCTGGAAAGAGTTGTTCAATCTCCGCCCACAAATCAGATGGTACGGTGAACGCCTTCTTTATGGCACGGCGCCCCTTCTTGCCGGTCTTTGGAATGGGAGAGATCGCCACGCTTTCGAACAGGCGCGATAGTTCCCGTCGAACAATGTCAGCAGCGGATTGTTCCAATTCATGAGTCTGCATTCCGCCTACGACTGCCGGGCCGCGAGTGGACGAATTCTCCGGTGACTTCTTCACCTTAGCTTCCTCAGACGATGCCTTGCCTCCGTCCCACTGCTTCAATTCCTCTGCGGGAATCGGCCAGAGGCCTTGCTGCTGCCACTCCCTTAAACGGCGGCGGCGGTTGGGATCACGCGGAAATACCCGCGCAAGGGCATGATGTTCTGAAAAACCTTGTGCAATCAATTTGTGCAACTTGAATCGAGCGTCCCGGCTTTCTACATCCGGGGCGATTATCTTCATGGGCATGCGCTCTCCTGTGCTCGTGGATATTTATGCAAGTCAGCATTCAGACAAGAAAGAGTAGTCGGGCACCTTTCTTGCGTACAAAAGGCGCTCCCGAACTTATTGCTCTGAAAGCGATTTCTTGTAGGAGCATTTGGTCGCAGCAGTCGGTAGACCTAAATCTACAGGTGCTTCTGTTAACATCCCACGGCCGAAACATACTTCTCAGAGGGGTGGGACTGCCCGGTAGGGGATTCTTCTCCCGACCTGCCGGAATGTCGGTTTGCCTGTGCCATTTTGCTGATCGTAAGGCGACCCATGCTCGGTGACTCAGTTTAATTGAAGGGACGAGCGTGTCAAGAACATGCTGCGGGAGCTTGACAGTATTAGAAGGCCCGGCAGAAAGACTCGGCAGCATTGATCAAAGAAAAAAGAAGCTGCGACTCAGAATTACAGCCTAATTCTGAACAAACGCGGCAGCGATTGAACCATGACTCAGGAACTAATACCAGTGCGCTTTCAAAGCAGTAAGATCTGGGGAACCTTTTTTGTAAAAAAGGCTCCCCAGACCCTCCAAAAAACTTTTAACGCTTGCCTGAATCCCTTTTTTTCCTTGGGAAAAATAAGGATTCAGGCAAAATGCTAGAAGTTCTTGGGATGGGGTTCGGGGAAACACTTCTTACAGGACGCGGCCCGCGGCCGCAACCAAACTTTGCCCGATTTCTCTCATAGAAGCAGTAAGTTACATCGATCGCAATCCAACTTCTTCTCGAGAAAACAAGAAATCGAACGTTATTAATAAGAAGGGTTTCCCCGATATTGCTTCTTTTATTGCGAATTCGTATAAGAGCGGCACGAAGAAGACAAATTCTTCATGATCACAGATATAGGAGCACCACGCAGACGCTGCTTGGGAAAGGCGACAGACATGGCAGATGAAATGATTTCGACAACATTCATTTTGGACGAGCACACGGTAGTTGCCGACGAACCTTGCTCCAGCGCTACATTGATAGCGCAATTTTCCGACGGCTATTTTGCTTTGACTATTACTTCCGGCGGCTCATTGGTTCTCGGTTTTGAGGGAGAATCTCCGACTTCCATCCGAATGCGAGACCTGCATGATTTGGTCAGGCTGAAACAAGGCGATACACTGCAGTGATGGATGCCGATTCCATGACCGTGCAGAAATTGCTTTCGGCAGCAGCTCTAATTTGGATCGCCCGAGAGCACGAACGCGGCCCAAAAGAAAGGATGATCGTATCCTTGTTGCCTTATGCGACTTCGAGCTGAAGCGAGAGCTTCAAGTTTGGTTTTGCCTTCCTTGCGGAATTGCATAAAGTGCTCCACCAGCTTGACGGAAGCACGCTCCTCCACAGACCACAGACTCATGAGCACGCTTCTGGCCCCTGCATACTGGAAAGCTCTACCCATCCCCATCACACCCTCGCCTGTGATCAGCTTGCCCAATCCAGTCTGGCACGCGGTCAGAGCGACCATGTCCACGTTGATCTTCAAGCCCGTTACTTCACTCATGCGCAGCAGCCCGTCAACTCCGGGCGGAACGGTAGTAAGAACCAGCACGGGCTCCAGTATTCCAGGCATTTTGTCTCCAAAATATCCGTGAGTAGCAAAGATGACTGTTTCGTAATCTGTTTTTTCAGATCCGAGCTTTTTCAGCAGGTTTTGCTTGCTCGCGTCCAGTCCTGCAAGGACGTCCGATCTCCCTGAAAACATTTTGCTGAGATACTCCGCCAGGTTACCGGTTTCCGGCAATCTCGCGAATCCTTGACCTGGACCTACTGCCGTTTGCAACGGGCCCATAAGTTCGGCGAAGTACTTTACGTCGTGGGCAGAAACTTTCCTGCTAATCTGTTTTTGAGCTCTTTCGTCGCTCAATTGAAACACCGGGTCAGCTACCACCAGAAGCTTGTTGCCCTTTGAATCCCTGACTCCGAGTGTTCGTGCCAGGCTCAATGCTGTCACGGATTGGCAATAGTACAGGGGATTGCGGTCGCACAGGAATTTGACTCCGGTGACATAAGGAACGCTTCTGTCGGTTTTTAGGTTTCCTCCAGTATTCAATGGCAGCATCTCGAATGAGAGTATTCCGAGGCAGTCATCCGGCGCCACCATCAGGGCAGCGGCCTCGGGCACATCACCCAAGAGATCTCCCAGGAGAATGTCACAGAGCCGCTTCCCCAAATCCAGATCAAAGGATTTGAGCTTCTCCGTCAGATCTTCTCCGGAAGTCATCTCCACAGAGCTTCTGAATTGCGAGATCATTCTATCCAGTTCCGTGCGCGAAATCGGCTTGAACATTGATCTGACGATCTGTCTCCCTTTCATTAGATGGGCTATGATTCCTGTATCAGTGACGTCGTAAGAGAGAACCCACTCGGTGTCGTTCAGAGCCATCCGTTCCGGATCCATAAATTGGGGATACTTTGTGGCCCCGAAAAGAGGATATCTGGCACGCAAATCGTCTATGTGACCAGCCAGTTTGGACCTGACTTCGGACACTCTTGGCTCCAGCTTTGCCGCGATCGCCCCATCTCCGTGTAAGCGAGCGTTTTGTACGTCCTTCAGGGCGGCGGCCAGTTCCTCGTTCAATAATCTGTCTCTGTTCAGCACGTCTTGCGGCACATCATGTGATAGTCCTTCAGGGCGCCCCGACAGGACCTCTGCAAACTCTCTGGCTTTGGTGTACTCAGACACTTTTAATGATTCTGAAGGCTTGTTCATCTTTAGGAGCACGCGAGCCAATCCTTCATAGGCCGCGGCTCTGGAGAACCCACCGGACCTGACGTTGAAAAAGCGAGCTCTCTCCGGAACTGTCAGGCTTTGTCTAAGGTCTTCACCTATGGTCACAGCAGATTGAAAGTGATCGGCTGCCTTGGGCAAGTCCCCTGCTCCTTCAAAAACCATTCCCAATCCGGTGTTCGCAATAAAAAGGTAATCTGCTATTTGCCTTTCTTCCGACCAGCCCAGAAGCTTGCGGTAACAGGTTTCGGCCTCTCGCCATTGAGACTTCGCTAGATATAGCCTCCCCAGAGACATCCAGAAGCCGCCGTTCACGATGAACTGCTCGGCCTGGGCCATGTCACCCTTTTCCAGGAGCAGGTTTCCGATGTGATCGTCGAAATTATCCGTGGGAAAACCTTGCCTTTTCGATAGATCGAGTCCTTTCCGGAAAATTGTCAGTGCCCCATCCCTGTCTCCGAGTTGCTCATGAACCCGTCCGAGATAAATGCAGGAGGCTACTTCTGCTCCTGTCAGGTTGAGGAGTCTCTTTATTTCAAGACCTTTTTCGTAATGCTGCCTGGCTTTTTCATGAAGCCCCCAACCCTCGTAGAGCTGCCCTAGATTGTCCTGAATCAGCCACCGGTCCTGATCCGCCTGGGCCATGGAAAGGGCCTTGTCCAGGCATTCGAGCGCCTGCCTGTATCGCCCCCTGAACATGTGAATCTGACCCATCTGGTTTAGAACCCGTGACTGGTTTTGAACGTCCTTGCATCGGGCGCTGATCTCTACCGCCGAATTGCAGCAGTCAAGCGCTTCGGACAACTGGCCCCATAGAGTACGGACTATGCCGAGACTACCTAGGGTCAGCCCTTCTCTGACGGGGTCCCCGGCGTTTCGCGCTATCGCGAGAGCCCGATCGAAGCAAAGCTCCGATTCGTCTCTTTGGTGGTCCACTCCATATATGAGGCCGCAGGACATAAAAACCGCAATTTCTGATACCGGGTCTTGAACCGAATCCGAGCCTCCTCGTTTCAAAACGGCCCTTTTCGCGTCGCACATATTCAGCAATTGCGTTCGCTCCATTTTGGCCTTTTCGTAGGCTGCCGTAGTGTCGTAGTGTTCGCCTCCGTCTTTCGGCTGGCCTTTGAATAACCAGTCTCCGGAAGCCGAGGCGGGTCCGTTGATCCCAGCCACAATGAACAGGAAAGACAGCGCAACCAGTGACTTCATGATGCTCCACCCGTGTCTGACGATTTTCCCGGTTTGAGCTACGGCAGAACGAAATCCCTCTGTTCAATAATAGCAGACACTACATTCTGTGCCCACACACGAATGAGTAAAACATTTGTGTGCCTCGAGGTAATGGCATCGTTTCTCTGGATTTCTTTGCTCATGGCACGGCTCCCGTGGTTGGGTCGTTGCAGCCGTGGACCCAACCGGCTTGCTGAGAACCTATCCACGTTGAAACCCAACCAGAGTTTTCTTGATATATACTCGGAAATATGGTTTTATTGGTTTACAAACCCTGATCGGAGGATAAAATCCATGGAGCTGAAAATAGTTGGAGGCGACTACAACTTCACTCGTATTGCCCTTTCCGGGAAGCTCGATGTGGCAGGAGAGGGTGAAATAGGCGACCACTTCAGAGATTTGGTGAGTGCCAGCAGCACGTCGTTTATAGTCGACATGAGTCAAGTCACTTACCTCGCTTCACTGGGAATACGACTTTTATTCTCGGCAGCCAAGACTCTCGTCGGCAATCAGAAAAAGATGGTTGTGCTCAACCCACAACCCATGGTTGAAGAAACCCTGCTGAATTCAGGCACTGCAAAGCTGATTCCCGTGACGCACGATGAAGCCGAGGCATTGCGGCTTCTCACTGCATAATGGGATTGCGGGTGACTCGCAAGAAATGAATTACGAGATCCTACTTTGCATGCGGAACAATCTCCAGGATCTGACCAGGTTGGTGTCTGAAGCCGATCAGTTCATGCAATCTCATTGCCTATCCCCCAGAACTGTTTACTGCGTTAATCTAGTTCTGGAGGAAGTGCTTACAAACATTGTCAAATACGCTTTTGATGACGCATCAGCCCATGAAATACAATTGATATTGACCATAAAAGACTCCGAGGTCATCGTCACATGCGAGGACGCCGGTCGCGAATTCGATCCTCTGGCGATTCCGTCTCCTGAAGCACGAGATTCAATTCTTGAGTGTGAGGTGGGAGGATTGGGAATTCACCTGGTGCGCAAGACTGTGCATTCCATGGAATATTTTCGCGATAGACACAAAAATGTGCTCATTATGACTATCAAGAAAGCTGAACGGCAACATAATTCCGACACACCATAGAATAAAGCGAGTGGTCCGGACATTTGTCTGAACCCGAGAAGGGGCTGGAATCCAGGCATGAAGATGAAGAAGCAAATCATCATCACGGAAATTGTCAACGACATACGTACAAAGATGTCCGACTCCCTGTTGATCGAAAAATACCGGATTTCTGCAAAAGGGCTCCAAAGTGTCTTCCGGAAACTTGTGGATGCACAGGCCATACGGCCCGAAGAACTCACGGATCGAATGAAATCCTATGATGATACCGGTACGCTGGATTTCGACGCTCTGGCTTTCACACCGAACCAAGCACTAACCTGCCTGGTGCCCGTTTATGATGACTCGAACCCTGAATCCCGGGGCTCAATCTGCGAGATTCAAGACAACGGGTTTATGGTGACCGGTCTGAAATCCGGAACCGGCGACGAAATGAAACTGGTGCTGGCCACGGACGACTTTTTTCAAATTGACTCATTCAAGGTCGAAGCAGTATGCAAATGGTCCAGGAATAACGGCCCGGAAGACTCGTGGGTCGCAGCATTCGAGATTATGAAAATATCTGAGGATGACAGGGCAAAGCTGGCGGAACTGGTTCGAATGGTCAGGCTGTAGTCTTCTGAAAAAACTTGAGAAACCTCAGCTGCCGTTATTGGAGAAGCCAGTCCCCGCAATAGTCTCCTTTAGTTTCGATAAGCATTCCATCTGCTTTCTATAGACACTATTATAGTGAGAATATTTGTCGCGGAGCAGGATATGAAACCTCCTGGATTTGTAAAAGGGACCGCATTCTTCGCCATAGCGGTGGCTCTATTATTTGTAAGCGCATTCCCCGTGAGCACCACATCCCACTATGAGGTTGAAAACTGCCAGAGTTCGTGCAGAGTGGTATTCGATCCGGTGTTAAGCCCTACGGAATACGCAACTTGCATGGAGCAGTGCAAAAGACATATGATGAATAAACCGCAATTATAACATACTGGTTACAGGCGACTATCTGACCAAGCTGCTCTTCCTGGACTAGGGTGCGGCACGTGGATTTTTGTTGGCCGTACCGGCCCTGTTAAACGCATGAACTCCCCAGTCATTGTGTGAAATCACCTCAGTATATCGACACTTACCCGTTTTTCCGACCTGAATGCCACGGCATGACAAGAACGATTCTCAAAATGGATCTCTAGCACCGTGCCACCTTCTCTCGTTGTTATTCTTTCGAGCCTCTGAACATTCGAAATTCCTGCAAACGGCCACAAAAGCCATAATTGCGTCACCGGTAGCCGCTCCTTCAGCGTGTAATCGCAGGATAGAGCAGGCACATCACGCCCTTGCATGGAGACCCAACCGGCCACGGGGTTCAGAGAGCCGGTCCTCCACCGAAAAGCAGGTCTCGCATCCCCAAAGCAAGGGATAAGCTCGAATCCCGAGCCCCCCGGATCAAAGCATTGTACTACTAGAGATTCGGTGCCGGGTTTGCATAGACCAGGAGCAAATTGCCAGCACACCCTGATTTCGTGTTCTCCTTCCCCGAATACAAAATCCCTGACGACCCAGTACCTGGAATCCACAAAAACGACCGTTCTGGTCACTTCGCAAGTGTCCCCATCCGTGCCTGAAGACCACCGACAAGACCCCGTGGCCGAGCAGAATCCGTCACCAACTTGATACGAGAACTCCTCGCCTGCGGGCCGTATCCTGTCGGAGAAAGGCATCGTTGAACGGCTCGGGCCTCGTCCGTCGATGAGAACAGTATTGTGGGCTTCAGCTCTGCGATAATGTTCGGTCAGTGGATCCGGCCCGTACGTGGTAATCCCCGGGTCAACCAGCCGGGGCACTCCTAGAGCAGTCAAATCAAGAGAAAGAATGTCTTCGTGCACGTGGGCGGCTCCAGGAAGTCCGGCTCGAAATACAAGCAAATTGGCATCAGGTTGGAACCCAGACCTCATGACTGCGAGTCCGGTATCTGGAAAAACTTTCAAACCGGCTTCAGGAGGTTCTCCTTCAGATCCTCTCGATCCGATCCACAACAGGTCGGGCCGTTGGAAGATCTCGCCGACCTTGCGCATCAACATGGTGTAGTCCATGTCAGCGGAGCCGGAATCGTTCAAAGACGGCCACGTGAAATTCGGTCTGCACAGAGCCTGGAGATAATCCGTGCAGCGCTCCAGAGGCGCTCCAAAGAGTTCCGGCAATTTTTGCCCAGCGACCTCTCCGACCTCTTTCACTTCCAGCAAGGCATGCAAGCATATGGAATGGTACAGAGGCGAAATCTCGAAATGCACCCCATCTGAAAAGAATTGCCTTCTGAATTCACGATCCAGCCGTTCAAGCCCCACACCCAGCCACAGGCCGGATTCGCGGAAACCCGGAAAACACAAGCCTGCGAGCGCCAATGCAGCGCTTTCCACGATAATCCAATTGTTCGGGTGTCCCTCGTGGTCCATCAGGCTGCGTGCATGCTCCCAGATCGAACAAAGAATCCTGAGCCGTGCGGCCTCCCGAAACGACTCAAAGCCCCGGGTGACTCCAGCAACCCATAGCCATTCCCTGAGCCTCCACCCTACGGAAAGGGTTTCCCATGCGGGGCCTGCACCTCCGTTGGAGTCTACAGGGACCGGGTTCTCCGCAATCCAACCGCACATGATGCTCTCAAGCGCCTCTGCATACCTGGGGTCTCCTTTTTCAGCCAGCGCGATCACAAATGCTCTCAGAAAATGGTGGCGGTGGAGGAAATGAGTCCACTCCAGCGATCCCAGAGGATTCGCGCGCCAATTTATGGGTGCGCCGACGATCTGGCCCATGATTTTTCCGGTAAGAATTTCATCGGCAGATTCCTTGGGATACAAATGTGGCGGAGGTATTGAGATTGCGGGATTCTCAGCGGAGTAAATTGATGAGACAATTTCGCTCACCGGTTTTCCAAGTGCAGCCGGGACCAGTTCTTGAGACAATCCCTGTGGCGCAAGCCTTGGGCCTGACCGAATCTGCCGGGATTCCCCCTCCAATCCCAAGAATTCCACGTCAATCGCTTCGTTGCCGGCATAATCCTTTTCCCGAGCAAAGGAGAACTCGATCCTGGAAATGTTCCGCCAGTCCTGAACCGTGCCGTAGGCCCCGAAGCATTCAATTGGAAAATTAGGCCTTTGAAGCTCGCCTGGCGCCAGTATTTCGCGGCCCCCAGAGAGAGAGAACCCTTCGGGATGAAATAGCTTCACTCCCATAAGCACGGTTTCGGCGGATCGATTTTTCACAGTGGGGCAGAGCGTGTCGAATGCGGAGAGATCGGGGTGCAAAAATGTGGCTGTAACCAACAGCAGACGGCCGCCGCAAAATCGAAAGACGCCTCCTGAAGAGACGCCTTGTCCAGACGGATCAATGACTTGAAGGTGAATGCTTTCCCTGGAGACTATCGTGTCCCTGACAAAGAAACCACTTGGAAACTGCGGATCCCTCATAGGGGAATCTGCTCTACTTAGAAAGTCCCAGATATCCCAAGCCTATGAAAGTCGTGCACGGGATGAAGGTCAGAATCCCCCATATCACTGATTTGCCTCTTTCCGCTGCCATTGCCGTGCAGACGAACAGCCAAGCGGCAAGCGGAACAAGCACGAGAATCAGTGTGAGCACTCCTACGATTATCCCTCCTGTCGGATCAACCGAGCCTGCGAAAGCAAGCGGTATCGCCAATATTGGAGCAAGAAACAGGATCAACCACCAGATGGGTTTTCGCGCAATATTGAGAAGCAAGAATACTTGAGCAATGGGGATGAATGCCAACCACGGCAGGCTGGTGTTTGTTTTCCTTGCGATCAGGAAAATCATGGCAGCGGGGAACAAGTAAAACAGAAGCGAGATGATGCCTGATATTACGTCAAACCCTTCAAACACGTCAGGAGTTATCGGAATAGGAGGCACTCCCGGTATGCCAAGATCAAACACCGGCGGCGCGGGTGGCTTTATCTGCACAGCGCCTGGCCGCGGTCCCGGCGGTCTCGGTACTGCGGGTTTGTCTTCGGGTTTTGCAGCTGGTTTTGCTTCAGGTGGCTTCGGTGCTCCAGGAGCAGCAGGTGCGGCTGTGGGCGGAGCTCCAGGTGCGGGGGCCGCTGGAGCGGCAGCAACTGCCGTTTTCTTCAACATCTCTATTTTGTCTGCCAACTGCTGTTTGTCAGGGGCGTCTGGTTTGAGCTTCAAATAGATGTCTAGTTCTCTAACCGCCTGATCGTTCTTTTTCTGGGCTTCAAAGATCAGAGCCATATTGTAATGAGGCTCAGCGAAATTCTTTTCCAGTTCCGTTGCCCTCCTGTAATCGTTCATCGCTTCGACTAATTTGTTCTGTTTTCGATAGACTTCACCGCGGTTGTTGTACGCATCACCGTAATTATTGCTCAATTCCAAGGCCTTATCGAAATCCGCGAGCGCCTTGGCCAGATCTCCCTGATCTTCGTAGGCCATGCCTCGCCAGTTGTATGCCTCTGGAGATTTGGGATTTTTGGTGATGGCTTCGGTGTAGACCTCTACAGCTTCCTTAAGTTTGCCCGCCTTGTGGTAGTCCAGTGCTTCCTTGAGTTCCGGATTCAACTGGCTCACAGCGACCATCGGAGTCGATAATAAAAAGGCGGCCGCTATTGTAGCCAGTAGGGCAAGTCTGAGCCACTGCCCCGGAGACCGGTTGAGGCGAGTTGTGCCAGGGATGCACGTACACGTGTTCTCCGGGCTTTTGCACTGGAATGACGACTCCCCGATGGCTTCGCATCGAGAACATTGATACGAGTTTCCAGTGAAAATTACACCAGTACGGTCGGTGCACTTCGAGCTGTTCATGGCCGATCCCCACATGTGCAAAAGGTTGTTTGTTAAATGCAGCTTAGTCCATGTAACAGATTTCAGCTTTGCGGTCAAGGTTAATCGGATTCCAGGCCCTTGAAAAATCAGGAATTTTGTTTTAATCGACTTTGCAGATCCCGAGACTCGAACCTGTCCGGAGGTGTTCAAGTGAACGAAATGGGCTTTGATGCATGGCAATTTCATGGTGGAGAACGCGGATGCGTCATTCCCGGCCAGGACCGTTTTTCTTTTCACGATTTCTCCAGATGCTTGAAGAGAGCTTCAACAAGCTTTCTAGGATCGGATTCCGCTATAAGCGCGGCTCTCGGAGATCTGTCCACCAGACCGGCAAGCCTCAAGAACTCCCCGGAATATCCGCCGCTGTTTAGAAGCACGCCTATTGCGCAGCAGGAGTCGAGATCATCAAACGCGATGGTGAACTCATTGAGTGTGCCCATCCCCCCACCTATGAAAACGCAGGCGTCCGCGCTTCGCACCAGGATCACATTTCTGCCCTTTGTTCCCATACCGGTGTAAAGGATCACTTCGCTATCGAGCGGGTAAGTGTAGACGAGCCTGTGCTCTTCTCTATTCGTGGCCGGTGATATTGCTATGGTTGGCCCACCGACCGATCTGGCGCCCTGGGCAGCAGCGTGCGGCAATCCCGGACAGCCTCCTGTCAAGAGCACCCCGTTCAGGGATGCAACGAGTACGCCCACTGCGTAAGCTTTTCGGCCTTCCAGCGACTCCTCCGAAGTCGATGCCGACCCCAAAACAGCAAATTTGAAGTTTACGTCCCCGGCCATGCGACAACTCCCAAAACCGAAATCAGTAAAAAGCTATCTTATACCACTTCGCTTCTATAATCTCAGTTTGGCC
>JACRDE010000495.1 GCA_016212935.1 Desulfomonile tiedjei
CTTTCTCCTGGAGTACCCGCAGAAACTTGATCTGGGTGGTTGGCGAGAGGTCTCCAATCTCGTCCAGGAAAATGGTACCGCCATGGGCCAGCTCGAAACGGCCTTTCCTGGTAGCGATTGCCCCGGTAAACGCGCCTTTTTCATGCCCGAAAAGCTCGCTTTCTACAACGCTTTCCGGAAGCGCCCCGCAGTTCACCTTAATGAAAGGCTTTGTAGATCGAAGACTGTTGAAGTGTATCGCGTGCGCGACCAATTCCTTTCCAGTGCCGCTTTCGCCTCTGATAAGTACTGTGGTGTCGCTCTTGGAGACCTGGGCTATGAGGTCGTAAACCACCTGCATTCCCTTTGAGTTCCCGACAATATTGGAGGGCCGAAACCGTTCCTTGAGCTGATGCTGGAGGCGAAGGTTTTCTTCCAGAAGGCGGTGGCGTTCCTCTTGTGCAGACTGTCTGAGTCGAACTGCCTGGGCGATCATGGAGGCTATTATGGATAAAAGGCGCGCGTCCTCTTCAAAGGCCACCACTTCCTCGAAGAGACGGTCCGCACTCAGTGTTCCAACAACCTCATTTTCAATCATGATGGGAACGCATATGAAAGAAATGTCTTCTTTGCGGAGGCCTCTGCGCGCTCCGGTTCTGTCAAGGAACAACGGTTCGTCGCTAATGTGAGGAACTACAGCGGGCTTTCCGGTTTTGACGACTTTGCCTACTACTCCTTCTCCGGGTCTGTATCTGCCTCGTTCTTTCTGAGTTTCAGATAGTCCGTGGGCCGCTTCGATAAAGATTTCTCCTGATTCACGATTCAAGAGTGTGAGTGTGCCGCGCAGCATTCCCATATGTTTTGCGATCAAATCCAGCACAGGGCCTACGACATCTCTGAGATCCAGACTCCGGTCCAGAGTCTGACTTATCTCGAAGAGCAGCAAAAGTTCCTGCACCTCTCTCTTGACTTTCGGCTCTCCGTTTCGATTTCCCATATTTTCCCCGGAAAAAGTAGCTTTATTCCCGCCTTTACGGCTATCTTACCAAATTGTAGGATATCTCAAGGCGAGTGTCAAAACTGTATTGCGCTTTCGTGAAGTTTTTGTGAATCGAGAGCGATAACACTGATACGATCTGTTTACGGCAAATTATTCTTATGTTGTAAGTTGTGCTTTATTAGTGATCGTCTTGTTTAGTTTCAGTGAAATGTGTCCTATGAGTAGACTTTGTACACTGGGCCACACCAAGCAAGCCTTGTAACAGACATTGGAGCTCATTGCAACATCTGGTGCAATGTTTAATCGGTGGGTGGAAACAGGGGCCTCATCGCTGGCGTCATCTATGGGGGTTACCAAAACGTCTTTCCTGTGGTCCGATATTCTGCAAGGCTAACATCAAGTAATGGTTGCGTAATCAAATATATGCTCAGAACTTGAAATCCACTCTGATCTTGAAGATCCGTTTGGCCGGCAATTCGACTATTTCTACCCCCGTCGTTTCGGAAAGGTTTTTTATTATGCGTTCCTTTTCGAATTGAGATGACGCGATCAGGGTGAACCACACATTGAACTTGTGCTTTCTTTCGTAATTGTGGGTCACCCCCGTGCACGCGTTGACGATCTGCACGAAGGATTGGAATTTTTCTGAGGGAACTTCGGCCGCCAGTAAGGTGCTCACATACCCTACGCACCGCGAATTGATGGACGCGCCTATCCTCCTGATTATTCCTTCCCGCTTCAGACCAGCTACCCGGTCCAGAACCTCAGTTTCCGTCATGTCGAGCCTCTGGCCCAGCACTCGGTAGGGATGCGGCTCGACTGGAAAACCAGCCTGAATCTCGTTAAGGAGTTCCCTGTCGCGGTAGTCCATGAAACCTCTTACTCCTGCTGCATATTTGTCGCTCTCACTTAACGAATATGCGTTCCCATCGAGGCAAGTCTTCCAACGCTATTCCACAGCCCCGGACCACTGCAGCGAGAGGATCGTCAGCCATATACGCCCGGATTCCGGTCATTCTGTAGATGAGCTGATCCAGGCCCGAAAGCAGCGCGCCCCCGCCGGACAGTATCAGGCCGCGTTCCTTGACGTCGGCCAGCAATGCTGGAGGAGCAGTTTCCAAAGCCCTTCGTATTGTATCAAGGATCGCGTCGACAGGTTCCTCCAGGGCTTCTGCTACATGATTGGATGTCACTTCTACCGTTCGAGGGCCGCCTCGTCCGAGTTCTTTGCCTGTCACGGGCATTTTTTTCTCAGGACCGGTTCTGTCCGCACAACCGATACGAATCTTGATCTCTTCTGCTAACTCCGGAGTCACTTCGACGTGCATATTTCTCTGAACATACCGCAAAATGGCCTCATCCATTTCGTCTCCTGCGACGCGTATGGATTCGCAATAAGCTGTGGCACAAAGGGAAATTATTGCGACTTCAGTGGTTCCGCCGCCTATATCCACAACCATGTTGCCCACTGGCATGTCAACGTCCAGCCCTGCGCCCATGGCCGCTGCCATCGGCTCTTCAACCAGGAAAATATGGCGAGCGCCAGCCTGGTAAGCTGAATCCTTGACAGCTCTTCTTTCGACCTGCGTGATCCCCGAGGGCACACCTATGACAATTCTGGGGTTGAGCCAAAACCTGGGCCTGAACGCCTTCCCCAGGAATCCTTTGACCATTGTCATGGCCGCGTCGAAGTCCGCTATTACGCCGTCCTTGAGGGGCCTTTCCGCGCGGATATGAGGGGGCGTGCGTCCCAGAAACTGACGGGCTGTCCTGCCAATGGCCACCGGCTTGTTGGTACGAGTATCTATTGCCACCACGGAAGGTTCATTGACTATGATGCCTTTGCCCTTTACGTAGATCAACGTATTGGCTGTCCCCAGGTCCATAGCCAAATCCACCCGCAGACCCTCGGAAAACCCAATAAGATTTAGAAGCTTGCTGGCAAAGGTCATTTATCCGTATCCGTCCTGGAGGCACTTATTCGATTTGCATCCTGGGAGATCCTTGAGTGCGCGGCGGTTCATCACTGTTTATCAATCTCCAGTATCACCGTGACTTGCATCGGATCAACGGAATCGATTCGCAGACCCTCGGGTCTTATCACCACCGGTATCGTCATCTTGCCTTTGGCGTGCAATTCGATCGCACTGACCGGTTCAGTGGTGATCGAGGTCACTTTCTTTAGGTCTCCTTGAAGCGCCTTGATCAGAACCTCCGGTGGATTCACCTGAACCTTCGTGTTAGCTGGTAGGTTTCCGGCAATGGTAGGAACCACAGTCATTTTTTTCGCTAATGCTGCTTCAATCGTCAGGTGGAGGTCCGAAGGCCTGATTTGAGAGATTCTTATCCCTGGCGGAACCAACAAGTTTTTTTCCGTAATCCTGAAGTAGTTCAAGCCTGGCAAAACGTTGCTCAAATCCACCACCGCCCTAACAGAGGCCGGATTCAAGTTTGCAAGGCCTGCCTCGGAACCGCGGAGCCTGACGTCGATCCTGTCCATCCATTGGCCGGTTATCTCCATGACAGGCGGCAAGTTCGTGTACTGTATGGGAACGGACATTCCCACTTCCGAACGCTGAGGCCCCACCACCACGAACCACAGGAAAACCGCCGAAGCGATCGAGAGAATCTTAAGGCGCCAGTTTGAGGTGAGCAGAGAGATGAATCCCGTCCGGGATCGCGGCTGTTCGCTCCTGATTTGACCGAGTCCTCTTTCCAAGGCTAGACGGAAATCACCCTTCTTCTTGAAGTTGGCGATCTCCTTTCCCTCAACAAGGGACACCTCTCCGCGCTCCTCAGAAACAACAACGCAAAATGCATCGGTCTTTTCGGTCAATCCCAATGCGGCCCTGTGTCTCGTACCAAACCTTGAGCTGAGATCTTCGTCCTTGGATAAGGGGAGTATGCATCCGGCAGACTTTATTCTGCCTCTGTGAATGAGCACCGCACCATCGTGCAGAGGAGAGGTCTTTTGGAAAATCGTGACAAGAGCGTCCGCTGAAGTGACACTATCCAGCAGTTTGCCGTGGAGGATCACGTTGTCCAAGCGGTTCAACCGCTGAAATACAATAAGGGCGCCGATGTTGTGCCGAGCGAGTTCGGCCGCGGCCATTACCATTTCATCTATCAGGTCGGGCTCTATGTCGTTGTTCTGTAGACCGCTCAGGTAGCGGATAGGAGAAGCTCGATCGAGCATTTCCCTTATCTCGGGCTGGAACACGATCACCAGCACTACTATGATAGCGGCCCACAAATACTGAAATAAGACCGACGTTAGGATTAGGCCCATCGAAGAAGCGGTCAAATAGAACAGACCTATGCCGAACATTGTAGCGAGAATTTGAAACGCGCGGGTGCCTTTGAGCCAGGCAGTGACGAAATAAATAAGGCACGCCATAATCCCTATGTCCACAAAGTTCACTGCGCTGAGAGAGTAGAGAACGTCTCTTAGGGTCTGCATTTCCGTCTCTGAAAGGTGATCCGGTCAGTATATTCCGAAGCGCCGGAAGAATACGATCCGATATCCAAATCATATTTCCGGTGGTTTTGCAAGGTTGGCGAGCATTGGATTGGCTTCGGAGACGCAAGTCACCGGTGATCGTTGAATTCCGGAAGTCACTGGTATCTCGACCGACGCAAAGGCTTGCCAGGTCTAGCTTAGCGGAACTATGCACACGTTCTGTGGATAACTTGGATGTAAACCTGTGTATAACTTCCGAGGAGCCGCTTTTCAAAGGCGTTTCAAACAGAATGCGCCAAGGTAGCGCAAGCAAGAAAGCTTAATTAAATCAACGAAAAAGCTAAAGCCGTAGAATCCCGCTACGTTCAAGATCACGCTTTAGAAACCGTCGCAAAGTTTATAAACAGCTGTTGATAAATGAGCGGCTAACAGTGTCTTTTCACCTTCGCTTTTCGGATCTGGACCCAATATTCTGATTCTTGATCTAGAATCTGCCTCTTGACTGGATCCCTCTCTTCGTGATTGATATTCCTATGGCTCAAATCATCATTTTTCCGGATCAGGCCGCTTTCCAATCCGGCCTTGAGGTGCTGCTGGCCGCCAAGGTATCTGCAGAGCCGCTCGATCCCCCGGATTTCTGCCTCGGTTTGTCCGCCACAAGCATTCTGGTCACCGGAATGTCAACAGACATTTTCCGCACGCTCGAAAGCCACGGGGTGTCGGTAAGCGGAATAGTCCCGCATGGGGTTTTTCGCAGAGACGTTCCGGACGCGGGGCCTCCGGACTCCAAATGGAGGGAGATTCTGGGAGAGTTCCATATAGCCTCGATCAAGCCCAGCTTTACCGATCCAACCAGATTCAGAGTAGAATGCGTCGCCGAGAGAAGCCTGGATCCTCTGATACCATTCATGGCGAGATTCATAAGAGGGGGAGCATTCGATCCTGAAGGGCCTGTGCTGGCTTTTGATGAGGATCACAGACTTGTGTCATTTTGGGACCGCAGAATAGTGATCTGCAGAGCAGACGATCTCTTGGACGCGTGGATTCTTGTCAGAAGTGCGATTGAACTCATAATTCAGGCATGGGAACGACGAGATGCTTTGACGCCCGAAAAAAAAGCCAGGCTAGGCATAGGCTCGATAGAAATATTCAAGAGACTTCCAGCAACCAATTGCGGGCTTTGCGGTCATCAGGGCTGCATGGAGTTTTCTCTGGCCTTGCTGACCGGAAGATCGGGCCTGGAAAAATGTCCTCAGATGAAAGAAAAATCTGAATACAGGGCGTCTCTGGAATGGCTCATGCGGGCCGTCGGCCTAATTCCCAGGGACTCCAGTCGCTGCTGAATCCACGCTTACATTGGGATCGGAAACGCTGGCGCCCTGACGTGGCACGCAGCCATGTGCCCGCCTCCCACATCGTGAAGGGGCGGTATCACTTCCTTGCACACCGGAATCCTAAGCCAACACCTCGGATGAAAACGGCAGCCCGAAGGAGGGTCAATCGGGCTCGGAACGTCGCCTTCCAGAATTATTCGGTTGCGTTTTACTGTGGGATCTGGAATCGGCACAGCACTGAGGAGTGCCTCAGTGTACGGGTGAAGGGTTCGCTCGTATATATCGGGCTTCGGTCCAGTTTCTAGTATCTTCCCCAGGTACATGACTGCGACCCTGTCCGATATGTGTTCCACAACGGAAAGGTCATGGGAAACAAACAAGTAAGTCAGCCCGTACTTCTGCTGCAAGTCTTCCATCAAATTAAGGACCTGTGATCGTATGGAGACATCCAGCGCTGAGACAGGCTCATCAGCTATGATCAGGCTAGGGTTCAGAGCCAAGGCCCTTGCGATACCGATTCGCTGCCTTTGGCCTCCAGAGAATTCATGCGGATAGCGTTTCAGGTATTCGGGTCTCAGGCCTACTTCTTCCATCAATTGGAGAGCCCTCTCATGTCGCTCCGCTCTCGTCCCTATATTGTGGATCGTGAGCGGCTCCATCAGGATGCTTTCAACTGTCTTCCTGGGATTCAGCGATGAATAGGGATCCTGGAAGATGACCTGCATTCGTCGTCGAACTTCTTTGATGTCCGCCGGGCCCAGGCCTCCGATATCATTGCCTTCAAAGAGTATTTTGCCGGACGATGGACGCTCAAGTCTCAGAATCAGCCGTCCCAATGTCGATTTTCCGCACCCAGATTCGCCTACGAGTCCAAGCGTTTCTCCGGGAAATATCTCGAGATCCACGCCGTCCACTGCATGGACATACTGAATTGTTCGGCTGAAAAGGCTTTTCCTTACAGGAAAGTACTTTACCAACGCTTCCACTTTCACAAGCTGAGTGGCTGCTGAGTCAACGGCTTGGCAAGCTGAATCGGTTGACACGATAGATCGCTCCAATACTGGTGATCCGGAAACCCTCCGCTAGATCGGTGCTACCGGACGGTTTGGATGTTGAGCCTAGCTTTGTGCCTGGGCTTTTTTCCCCTATATCTCGTGTTTTCGTACACATCCAAGGCCGCTGGCAAGACTTGGCTCTCTGTGTCATCCGTGTTATACGGTCGAGCAACGAAAGTCAATCGAGGTGAGAGTCTGGAGCTGCCTTACGCTTTTCTGGGCCTGATTCCCGGGGCGGCCTGGTTGTTGTATTTCCACTGGACGAAAGGTCGCCATCAGCGCTCCTTCACAAACGTGCTGCGCGTTTTCCTGTGGGGCTGCTTCTGCACCCTTCCTGCAGGAATAATTGAACACGTCACCGGGGCAGGTTTGCGCCAGGACACTGTGCTCTCCTCCGCTGCCGTGGGATTCCTACTGATAGGCCCCATTGAGGAACTCTCCAAATTGGTAGCGGTGTGGGGATCAATTTATAGGAGCCCGGATTTTCGTGACCCGATGCATGGAATCCTGTACTCAGCTACTGCAGCGTGTGCGTTCGCGTCCATTGAGAATGTGGTGTACATGACTCAACTCGGACCTGGGATACTAGTACTGAGGTTGGCTTTTGCCACTCCGGCCCATGTAATGTTTTCGTCCATGTGGGGCTATTCCATGGGGGTGGCTCGCTTCCAGAAAACTGGAGAAATAGCTACCATAGCAAAAGGGCTTCTTGCTGCAGTCGTTTTGCATGGGGTCTATAATTGTATAGTGGCCATTAATCCCAAAATGGCTGTTGTGACACTGATCCCGTTGATGATCTTCATGGGCTGGATCATGCTCCGCATGATCGCTCGATTTCGTAAGAATTACCCATTCCCGTCCCTTGGACGCGGCGTCATGATCTTGTGTCCCAATTGCGGCGCGTATGCGTTGGAATCTGTGAAACACTGCTCTCGCTGCGGATTTGCGATCCCAACAGCCGAGCCGGATGCTCCGAGATTCTGCGCCAACTGCCGGGCGCGTCTGGAACCCAGTAAGGAAAATTGTGCAAGCTGCGGAGAGAACGTACAGATATCGGGTCAATGCAGAGCCAAGGATTGATATGAGATGGTTCCCACGCGAGTCAGGGTTTTGCCAAAAAATTAGGGGAGCCCCTAACAGGAATCTTGCACAACCCGAAAAATTGGATTATACCTCTTGGATTCGAGTTATCCTGATCGTAAACAAACAGGACAGAGATTTATTGGAATCCAGCCGTCTCGGCGGCCGAGCGAGGGTGATTCTTCCGGGGCTCCACCTTGAGAAGAGGGCTGTAGTCCAAAGACCGGTATTCTGTTGCGCAGCCCGGAAGAGCGGTGGAGTCAAGTGCGCGTCCCTGCGCTACCTCGGAACGGTCAGGGATTCAGCGAGGGTGCCCCAAATAGTCGGAAGCCAGCCGGGGTTGAGTGGGCGGCAAATGAAATTCTCGAGAATCCGGCAAAAAAATGTGGCTCGC
>JACRDE010000490.1 GCA_016212935.1 Desulfomonile tiedjei
CACCCATGCGGAGCGAAATCTCCGCGGTTAGTTCTCCGCTGTGTATCATGCTGACGATCTCCTCATCCGTGAACGGTCCTTTCACCATTTCATCGGCCAGCATAAGCCAGCGACGTGAAGCGTCATCGGATGGGGGTGGCTGAGGAACAGATTGAGCAAAAAAGTGGCTCTCCACCATAGTTGGAGTTCTCAGGCTTCCGGACGGCGGCGGTGACTCGTGAAATTCGTTTGATTCAGGTAATTGGGTCGTTTCGAATTCAGGCATTTCAGAAAGCACCAGGTCAGGGGCCGGCGCTGGCGGAGGGGGCGGTGCAGATTCGGCCCCGGTCGCCTTGATTTTTATTTTGAGCACCTTACCGCATTTCTTGCATTTGAAACTGACCGGTTTGTCGGTGACCGGAATCCTGAGTTTGAAAGATGTTCCGCAACCGCTGCACTTTATTCTAGCTTCTTTTTTTTCCATTTTCTGTCGTGCTTCCTGAACCCGACTTTTACCCTGATTCAAGTTTCCGGATCAAGACCGAACCATGTTCATCTGTTCCGATAAATTACCAAATGATTGCCTAAATTAACAGCTTTCTATCCGGATTGCGAATCCGAACCAGATGTTATCAACAAAACCCCGGTTATGGAAAGCAATTTTTGATCTGGACCCATTCACCACTTGGACTTTTTTTGAAAGGCTATGTATCCTATGTACTCCGTGGCAGCTCGCGGGTCTTAAGGCATCATTGGGAGGCAGTCTTGATCGATTTTCACACACACACGCTCTTGAGTGACGGTGTATTGATCCCCAGCGAACAGGTGAGAAGGGCTTCACATATCGGTTATAGGGCCATTGGTCTCACTGATCACGTAGATGGTTCCAACCTGGAAACGGTGGTTCCTCGGATCGCAAAGGTGGCCGCAGAACTGAATAAATACCAGGACGTTTTTGTCGTACCTGGAGCCGAAATCACTCACGCTCCGCCAGGTCAGATTTCCGAACTCGTTGCTGAAGCTCGAAAGCTCGGGGCAATCATTGTGATTGTCCACGGAGAGACTCCATCCGAGCCGGTCGCTGCCGGCACAAACCTCGCCGGAATCGAGGCAGGCGCGGATATACTTGCTCATCCTGGATTCATCACCGCTGACGAAGCCAGGCTCGCAGCTCAAAGAGGAGTGTTCCTCGAGATTACCTACAGGGCCGGCCACAGCATGACCAACGGCCACGTGGCTCGAATTGCGATGATCGCGGGAGCGAGACTCGTAATCAACACGGATACTCATTCGCCGGAAAATATGATAACCAGGGAAACGGCATTCAGAGTTCTCGTGGGGGCCGGCTTGACGGAAGCGCAGGCGAGAGCCGCGTACAAGAATAACGAAGAGCTTCTGGAAGTCCTTAAACAGCGTTTTGCGGCAAAGAAAAAGTAGATGTCTTTTTTCAGGCGTTCCGGACGGTTCAATCCTCTGATTACCGCGGCGATAGTCGTGGTCTGGCTCGTATTGATGGGTCATCTGCTAAGGGACCGTATCATGGATTCCGGTAGCCAGGTTGCGGAAACCTTTCAAATAGCCTCGGTTGAAAGCGATGACTGGTTCATGATACGTATCGCCGGCGCTTACGCAGGATTCGGGCGTTCAAGGCAGTTCAAGAAAGATGGCGGATGGACAATTCGCGATGACCTTAACATTTCCCTGAATTTACAGGGACAGGTCAAACCCGTTCGTATCAGCAACGAATCCGAAGTGGATGAGAATTTCCGCCTGATCTCGTTCAAGCTCAAGGTCGCTTCCGGCATCGTGTCCTTCGAGCAAAAGGGCCGTATGTCCGGCAGGGAACTGATCGTGGAGATCCCGCAATTTCAGGGAGGCGGAACAAAGAAGCTCAAACTCGCTGAAGTTCCCAGGATGTCAAGATCGCTGGGCCTTCCTGTCCCGCTCACAGGTTTGCAAGTGAACGACGATATAAGGATGCCGATTTTCGATCCCCTGGACGGAAATAAATGGGATGCGGCAATCAAAGTCCTGGAGAAGGCGGACGTGGATATTGGCGACAAGAAAGTTCCTGCCTGGAGGGTTCGAGCTACATTCCGCGCTGTAGAGTTGGTCATGTGGATTGACGATCAGGGACGCCTCTTGAAGGGCAGGATGCCTCTAGGCATAACCGTGGTTCGTTCGGACAAGGACGAGATAGCACGTGAGATGAAGAGCGCTCGCGATCTGCCGGACCTAGTGAGCATGACCGCAGTGCGGGTGGAGGGCACGATTCCCGAGGGCGACGACTTGCGTCTAGTACGTTTTCAAATTCAGGGAGCGGGCGAGATTGCGATTCCATCTGACGACAGGCAAAAGCTGACAGGCGCTGACGTAGAAATCACTCGCCAAAGTCTTCCTCAGGCCACCTACTCCCTTCCAAACCAGGATCGGAGCATGGGCAGGCATCTCATGTCCTCCCGTTTCATCAGGAGCGAGCATCCGGAGATTGTCCGAAAGGCCCAAGAAATAATCGGAGAAGAGAAAGACCCTGTAAAGGCAGCAGAATTGATCAATCGCTGGGTATACAAGAATTTGAAGAAAGTTCCGACTCCATCGGTTCCGGACGCAGTCACAGTGCTCCAGACCAGACAGGGCGACTGCAACGAGCACGCGGTGTTGGCGGCTTCTCTTGCGCGAGCTGTGGGGTTGCCAGCGCAGATTACCGTGGGGCTGATTTATAACGAAGGAGCCTTCTATTACCACGCATGGGTTTCATACTGGGCCGGCACAAAATGGGTTTCCGGCGATCCATTAATGAATCGGATGCCGGTTCCGCCCACTTACTTGGCGCTCCTTTACGGCGACGTGGACAAGCACGTCAATGTGATGGCTTTCCTGGGCAACTTGAAACTGAAGGTATTGGAAACACAAACAGGTTCAGCGCAAGAGGTAAGTTCTAATAGATGATTCACATAGAAAATCTGTCAAAGCAGTTCAACAAGGTGTTGGCTGTAGATCACATATCGCTTGACGTCCCGCCCAGCGAGGTCATGGGTTTTCTAGGGCCAAACGGAGCAGGCAAGACAACGACCATTCGCATGCTTGCCGGTCTCATGAAACCAGATTCCGGCACAATCGTGCTTGGCGGTTACGATCTAGCCAGCGAGCCTGAGAAGTCCAAGGCAATTGTTGGATTCGTTCCGGATAGGCCGTACCTCTACGAGAAGCTCACCGGATGGGAGTTCCTTGAGTTTATAGCGGGTCTGTACGGTGTTGAGCGGCAGGAATTGAACAAACTCGGGATGTATTACCTGGAACTTTTCGAGCTTCTGGACTGGAAGGACGAACTGATCGAAGGTTATTCCCACGGTATGAAGCAACGGCTGATAATAAGCGCCGCACTCTTGCACAAGCCGAAGATTTTCATAATAGACGAGCCTATGGTGGGCCTGGACCCGAGAGGCGTGCGCCTCGTGAAAGACCTCTTTACCCAGATGGCCAAAGAGCGCGGTATGGCTGTTTTTTTGTCTACTCACACATTGGCCGTGGCTGAGGAAATCTGCTCGCTTATAACCATAATCCACAAAGGAAAGATCATAGCGTCGGATACTCCGGCCAATATCAAAAGCACGATAGCCCGGACCGGCGGCAACCTCGAAAAGGCATTCCTGAAGCTCACCGGCCACGAGGAGATCGACAATCTCAAAGGAAGCCTCGGGCTGGTCGGTCTGTCGCCGGAATAATTGTGATAAATATGCGTTTGCTTCGTCATCTGGATGCCGGCTTTCGCCGACATGACGAACGTCCCGTGGGGGGACTTTCAGGTAAAGCCGAAACGACTGGAAGAGGCTCCGCATCAGGGGCATCATCATTGAAACCCACAAAGGGACTTTCTGCCGAAAGTACTTCTTTGAGTGCGGATTAGTTCCGTTGTGTTTCCACCATTTCGTTACCTCTCGCTAACAGTCTGCAATACAATTAATACCATTTCGCTTTCAAATATGTAAAATCGGGGAGGCACTTCTTGCAAGAAGTTCCTCCCGGAACCCCACCTCAAGAACTTTTAGCACTCGCCGGAATCCCCCTTTTCTGAAAGGAAATTTGGGATTCCGGCAAATGATAGAAGTTTCTGGGAGGGGGTTTGGGGGGAAACTCTTTACAAAGAGGGCCCCCCCAATCTTGCTTCTTTGAATGCGCATTAGTATAACAGGCCCCCCAGCGAAAGTTCCGCTCAATCTTCAGGGTCTGCATCTTGCGGGAGAGGGGGAATTCTGCTAATGTTTGGCACCTTCGGTGAATTGAATGGTCAATTTATTGATATTTCAACTTATTGAGGCACGGGAGACATTTGAATGAAAAAGTCCAGGACCGGCTTGGCGATTCTTTTCATCGCCTTTTTGGTAGTCGGATTTGTGGTGCTGGTAATAGCTGTGTCGATCCTTTCAGATGACAAGGAAGCCTCAACTTGGGCCGGTATTTTGGACAGCGGAAATAAGATCGGAGTCATAACCCTGGAAGGAACCCTAACGTCCTCTGACGAGATACTCAAACAAATCAAGAAGTTCCGGAAGAAGTCTTCAGTGAAGGCCATACTCCTGCGGGTTAATTCCCCAGGGGGAACGGTCGCTCCTGCCCAGGAGATTTACCGAGAAATCGTAAAAACCAGGAAAAAGAAACCGGTCGTTGTATCGATGGAAACAGTGGCCGCCTCCGCTGCATACTACATCGCCAGCACCGCAGACACGATCGTATGTTCGCAAGGAACCATCACAGGCAGCATCGGAGTAATAATGGTCTTGCCTGACATTCATAAGGTCATCGAAAAAATAGGCGTGGACGTAAACATTATCAAAGCTGGAAAATATAAAGATATCGGATCAGGCGTCAAACCGCTCAGTGGTGAGGAGCGCAACATCCTGGACAACTTCGCGGCAGAGGTCCACGAGCAGTTCATTTCCGACGTGGCCAGAGGACGTGAAGGCAAAATAGACAAGGATAAGCTCAGGGAAATCGCTGACGGCAGATTCTTTACCGGTGAGAAAGCAAAAGAAATGGGGCTGGTGGATACTATAGGCAACTTCTACGATGCAGTGAAAATCGCTGCAGAACTGGGGAAGATCACCACCGAGCCCGAACTGGTCTATCCCAGGAAAAAGTGGGATAATGCGTTGGATCTATTTATGGAATCATCCATTGCCGCTATCAACAGAGTTGCTGAGCGCTCGAGGGTTCTTCAGGCCCCGTCCGTTCAGTGAACTTTTTTGTCACGAGACAGCTCTACCTGCAAAACGGTCAAGATACATTGCTCGTGAAATAATCTTTTTATTGAATGGAGACCGTCTGATGGAAATCAGAGAATCTCTCACTTTTGATGACGTGCTTCTTGAGCCATGTTACTCGGAAATCCTTCCCTCAGAAGTTGAAACCAGCACAATGCTAACCAGGGAAATCTCGCTGAACACTCCGCTGGTCAGCGCTGCCATGGATACGGTCACCGAATCCGCGATGGCCATAAGCATGGCCCGGCAGGGAGGAATCGGGATTGTCCACCGGAATCTGGCCATAAAGGATCAGGCCAGGGAAGTGGATCGAGTCAAGCGATCTGAATCAGGCATGATCGTTGATCCGATCACCATAAATCCGGACCAACGCATAATCGATGCTCTCCAGATCATGAAGAAATATCACATTTCCGGGGTACCGGTCACGGTAAACGGGTATTTGAAAGGGATTCTAACCAACAGGGATCTTCGTTTCGTGGAGAATCTGGACCTCAAGGTGGAAGAGGTCATGACCCGCGAGAATCTTATCACCGTGAGCGAAAACATTGGCATCGAAGAATGCAAGACTCTGCTCCATAAGCACAGGATAGAGAAACTTCTGGTGGTGGACAAGAATAACCGTCTGAAGGGGCTCATCACTATAAAGGACATTCAAAAGGCCATAATGTATCCGGACTCAGCGAAAGATCCTTTGGGACGCCTGCGAGTCGGCGCAGGTGTGGGTGTGGGGCCGGATCGCGAGGAAAGAGTGTCCGCGCTTCTGAAGAGAGGCGTTGACGTCATAGTGGTGGACACTTCTCACGGACATTCAAAGAACGTTATAGAGACCATCCGCATCATAAAGAAGAATTTCGGGGCCGTTCAGGTGATCGCCGGAAACGTAGCCAGCGGACAGGCTGTGGAAGATCTCGTCAAGGCCGGTGCAGACGGTGTCAAGATCGGAGTAGGCCCGGGCTCCATTTGCACGACCCGCATAGTGGCAGGCGTCGGCGTTCCCCAGATCAGCGCAATACTTGACTGCGCTGCAGCTGCGAAGAAGGTCGGAGTGCCCTTGATCGCTGACGGCGGCGTCAAGTTCTCTGGTGATATCACCAAAGCGCTTGCTGCAGGGGCTCACACGGTGATGATTGGCGGGCTGCTTGCCGGAACGGACGAAAGCCCCGGTGAAACGGTTTTGTATCAGGGCAGATCCTACAAGTCTTACAGGGGCATGGGCTCCCTGGAGGCCATGCGTGAAGGTTCCAGAGACCGTTACGGTCAGCATGAGGGTGTCAGTGAAAACAAACTGGTCCCCGAGGGAATTGTCGGCATGGTCGCGGCGAAAGGCCCGCTGGCGAGTTCCATAAATCAACTCATTGGAGGACTCAAGGCAGGGATGGGGTATCTAGGAGCGCACAACTTGCAGGAGCTTCGCGAAAAGGCCCGGTTCATCAGAATCACAGCTGCTGGATTGAAAGAATCCCATGTGCACGATGTGGTGATAACCAAAGAAGCTCCCAACTACAGACTTGAGTCCAAGTGAGTGTCATGAGGCCGCATCGATAGGAAAGACAATGGAGCCTCGAATCAGCATCATCACCCTCGGCGTCTCGAACCTGGAACGCTCGATCAGCTTCTACCGCGACTGCCTCGGTTTGCCGATGAGAGAGAGTTCTCCAGAGATAGCTTTTTTCGAGACCAAAGGCACATGGCTGGCACTCTTCCCACGCGACCTGCTCGCTGACGACGCTGGGACGCCACCTGAAGGAAGCGGATTTCGGGGCTTCACGCTTGCTCACAACGTTCGAACTCGCGGGGAGGTCGACGGTACTCTCGCCGAAGCAGCAGCGGCCGGGGCTAAGATCGTCAAGCCCGCGGCTGAAGCCAGCTGGGGTGGGTATTCCGGTTACTTTTCAGATCCGGACGGGTTTCTCTGGGAAGTGGCCTGGAACCCACACTTCTGGATTGAGTAGCTCGTTTTGGTGAATACCCGTAAACACTTGGGCCACACGGAAGACGAAGTCTCGTCCGGGCCTAGCGTCCGCTCCCGCTCTCCAAACGATTTGTGGCACCGCCTCGTGCCAGCGACGTTTGTTCCTGAGCGAGCTGCAGGATTGCAAACAAGCTTCTGTTCAGTCTAGCGCCACTCACTGCCGGACAAGCCAGCAGTTGCACCCGGATACCTAATACTCATTCGTTCGCATGCGAACTCAAATGAGGGTTGTTTTCAGAGGATACGCAGAATGGTGAGAGCATTGATATTCGGCGCCACCGGTTATACCGGATTGGAGCTTATTCGCATATTGTCATCGCACCCTGATGTCAGCGTGGTCGGCGGAAGCTCGAGGAATTGGGCGGGTAAAATGGCCTCCGAGGCCCTCCCGTTTATATTCCCCGGCAAAGATTTCAAGCTGAGCACCCTTGAGGATCTGAGGAGTAACCCGCGGGCAGATGTGGCTTTTCTTGCTCTTCCTCACGGTGAATCAATGGCAGTGATCAGGCCTTTGCTGGACTCGGGTCTGAAAGTTGTGGATCTGTCCGCGGATCTGAGGCTTAACGAGGC
>JACRDE010000051.1 GCA_016212935.1 Desulfomonile tiedjei
GGATGCCTTGGTTTTCTTTTCAAGGGTATTTTCATGTTCCGTTGTGAACGACTCTTCATGATAGTTCGCCGGGGTGGCGAGTGAGTTGTCCTTAGGAGTGCACGTCTTGAGCCTGTTATCAATACTCTGCGCCCCGAGACTTCAGGAGCTTGACGACATTCCCGTGCCCAGCGGAAAACGCCCACAGCCACGGCGTCCATCCGTTCTTGTCTTTGGCGTGAATGTCCGCACCATGCTCGAGGAGCGCGGTTACTGAGTCCTCGTGGCCTTCAGACGCGCTTATTATTAGCGCCGTTGCACCGTATTCATCTCTGCCTTCAGGATCGGCTCCTGCCTCCAGGAGCAGCCTCATCACGTCTGCGAACCCCCTCCGAGCAGCTCTCATGAGGGCTGTGCGGCCTAGTCCGTCGACAGCATTCACATTGGCCTTTCTTGCAACAAGGACTTTCACTACGTCCGGGAAGTGTCTCCGTGAAGCTTTCATCACTGCCGTGGCGCCATATTGGTCAGAGGCCTCCAAATCCGCTCCCTCATCCAGGAACAACTCCACCAATTGCGTCTGACCGACTGATGCGGCCCACAACAAAGGCGTCCAGCCGTAAGGGTCTTTCGCATGAACATTTGCCCCACGATCCAGCAAATACTTCACGATCTGCCCATGGGCCTTCAGAGTGGCTTTCATCAGCGGAGTCAAACCGTCCGTCCCTGCTTCATCAACGTTAGCCCCCTGTTCGAGCAGCCGTTTGACGTCATCAAGGTTCCCTGATTCGGCTGCCGCCGACAATTGGTTTTTCATGGTGTTTCCCTCTCTAAAGTGGTCGACATGAAAACAAAATCAAATGAGAAATCAGTTCGGAAACGAACCTCCACAGTTTTTAGAACACTGCCAAGGACATCGGCCCGAGCGAGAAGGGCAAAGTGCATGCCTGTCCTCCAACCAAGACGCATTTCCTGATTGAAAGCATACTCATACTTATGAGAATATATATCAACTTTGTTCGGCAACCGAAATCATATTCCCCACGTTTAATATCATTTGTGGATCGAGGGTGAACTTGATCTTCCTTATCCGCTCCACCGCACTGGATCCGATCATCATTTTCAAGGCTTCGCGTTTCAGTTTACCGATTCCGTGTTCCCCGGAAACGCTGCCCCCCATAAGGCACACTTTCTCGGACAGGTCGCGGTAGACTTCCCGGAAGGTTTCCATTTCTTCCAAGCTGTCGGGAATTAAGTTGCAATGTAGATGCGCGTTTCCAATGTGCCCGAAGGAGTAGGATTTCCCCGGCGGGAGCGATTCATAGAGAACTAGCAAGTCTTCCAGCCTCTCAAGGGGAACGGCGAAATCCATTCCGATTTTCACGAGTCCAGGTCTGATGAGCTCGTTGAGCTTTTCAGGTATCGACTGACGCTCTTGCCTGAGCCTACGGATCTGTCCCTGATCCAGAGCCGTTTCCGTCACGATTTCTCCTTGGAAACGAGTGCTGTTGAAGGCGTCAATCAGCACTGCCCATCTGGTCGCATGCTCCATAGGATCCCCGTCCGAGGGATATTCCTGCTCCAGATAGATTGCGCCATAGTAATTCCCGAGTTTCCGCGCGCGATCCGGGCTGAGAAGAGAGGCTACTGAATGGCCAAGCCATTCCATGCAGGACGGCACGATCGATCTGAGCGAATCGACATCAATGGTTGAATCTCCTGATAAAACAGCCAGATCTTCTCTGATTTCCTGCTCGAGAGCCCTGTTGGATTCCTGGAAATACTGTCTAAGATGCTCCAGGAATTGTACGAGCTTGACCGTGAAATGACGGTCGGGCATGTACATTACTAGACCGAAATATGCGCTTCTCATTGGAATGAGTCTCGTTCTGATTCGCAGAAACACGCCCAGAATTCCCTCGGAACCGATGAACAGGTCCACGAGATCCATGGGGTCGGCATAGAACAGGCCAGCGGAATTCTTGCACCTCCTCCATGAAGGCGCATCGGGATGGGGAACAGGCACAAGAATGTCATTCTGTGGCCTGGGAATAAGGAGGTCCGCAGATATCCTGAAGAATCCTCCGCTACTGATAACAAGATCCCTATTAACCTCCAGGACTGAGCCTGTAGGCAAAGCCAGTCTCATTCCGAGCACGTAGTCTCTGGTGGGTCCGTAAAAATAGCTCAACGCACCTGACGCATTGGTGGCCACGTTCCCTCCCAAGGTGCAGGAATCCTCGGACGTGGGATCAGGTGGATAAAAAAGGCCCCTACCAGCCACGAGATTTTTGTACTGCTTCAGGTTTATTCCGGGCTGTGCTTCAGAGGGATCCTCCGGGTCCACAGCATCCAAGGCCCTAACGTCCAGCACGATCCCCGTGGATGGAACTGAAGCCCCTGTGAGAGATGTCTTCCCAGAGACAACCGTTACCGGGACTCTCCAACGGTTTGCAGAAACCAAAAGTTCCACTACGTCGCGCTCACTGCGGGCTCTGACCAAGCCCTCGGCGTGCCCCCGGAATCTGGACTCGTCCCTGAGGAAATCGTCAAATCCCGTTTGATGAATGGAGATTCCCTTGTCTCTGCACTCGGAAACCATACTCTGTAAAGAGGATTTCATGGGAGGTGGTTGCCCGCCGGTCAGTATGTCGCGAAGCGTTTCTGGACAAGATTATGATAGGGGAAACGCATTTGAGCAAGACCTAATACCATTTCGCTTTCAAATATGTAAAATTGGGGAGGCACTTCTTGTAAGAAGTCCCTCCCCAATCTTACCTCTTTAAATGCGCATTAATATAAGAATCAAGTTGATCCTTGGGGGGCCTGTTGGAGTCTTCATTCGAGCGGGCAAGAGACAATCGCAAATGGCCGGAATGGGCGAGTGCCTCATCGGCAGGCGGCCGTAGACAGCCTGCGTGCGTCTCCTTAACAATTCAATGAAATGGAATCAGCGTTAGTGGTTGTGCCATTTCTTGCCTCCGTGGTCGAGTGATGAAATTCTGTCCATAGACAAACCCTTCCACATTCCCCGGCGGTTTTTCTTGGCGTCGTCTTCCAGGTACCTGTAATCCACGTAGGTCACATGAACGTAATCCCGCGTGACGAATCCCAGCCCACGTCGAATTATTTCGGCATTAACATCCACTGGTTCATCGGTACCAAGCGGTATCTTGATATATACCAGGAGCCGATTCTTATCGTCGTAAGGGTCCCATTTTCTGGCCCATACTTCGACGGTCTTGTTCATGAGGACGGTTTGCACGTAATTGCGAGATACCGCCCAGATATCGTGCCTGGATATGAAGGACTGTAGCGTCGGATCCAGACCCTTCATCCTATCCTTGTTACGTGGGGAACCAACCCCAATCAGCCTTGCGGTCAACACTCTCTCTCGATCCGTCATCTTAAGTTTAACGAGATTGGGTGCTTCCACCCCAAGCACCCGAGCATGACCGTAAAGACTGTACCTGGGACTGAAGGCCCAGGAGGGCGCACAAATCCCTAGCAGCGCCAACGCAAGGACCATCACGCCGAGATGTCCCTTATTCCAGGACATTTTATCCCTCCATTAAACTGTAGAAACCGAGCTTATCAAGGGATCGGTAATAGATCGGCCAGAATTCTTCAGAATTAAACCCTCGCGATTTCGCCGATACGCGTGCCGGGGAAATGCAATTGTGGAGGGGAGCATGCGCGGCGAGATCCGATTCCGTTTATAATTTCCGAGAAATTAATACCCCGACCAATCTATTGAACGATATTCAAACCCCCTCTTGATGTTTGCACGAAAAGTGAAGTTGCGGCCTCTGTGAAAAAATGACTGACATTCTCCCATGGCGCCACGCACTCAGACAACTACTTTTTACCTTTTACCGACTCCTTCAAAGCCTTGGCAGGATAAAACCTGGGGAGCCTCATGGCAGGTATGGTCATATCTTTCCCTGTACGCGGGTTAACGCCTCTCCGGGCATTCACCTCGATTACCTTGAACGTTCCCAGGGAAGAGATGCGGAACTTGCCGCCTTTTTCTTTGAGAGAACCATGAATAGCATTTACGAGAGTATCCAGAACCGCTGCTGCCGCCTTCTTGGATATTTCGGCTTTTTCGGAAATGAGGGAAACCATTTGCGGCTTTGTCATCAAACAATCCTCCTAAAAATGATTACTCAAAACAAGACAGCCTCAACTCGTCCTCCAGGACGATTGCTCCTGTCCAACCCAGTAGAAAACACGAGGAAACGAAGACTCACAAAAACCGTGAATCTTCCACCTATGCACTGGCCCGTGTCGCAGACAATACTTGTCTGTGGGATAAGACGATGCAAGAGACGAACCAGTACGGAAAGAGGTGAGATGGACTAGCGGTAGCAGTAACGGTTGCTTTGCGATGATGTGGCACGTTTCTTGTTCGCGTTCAGCAATGTCTACTGACTGGACGCGGGTGTAAATGCTCTTGACAGTCTGTGGGTAGCCAAGCGCATTATTGTACCAGTTCATCAACGTAGGGTAAATTGTCATGGCAACGAGCGAAGCGACTATGGAATCTTCATCCCTTGCGCCGTCAACCCAACAAGATTGCTTCGCCACGCTCACA
>JACRDE010000498.1 GCA_016212935.1 Desulfomonile tiedjei
AGGGATAGTATTGATCTTTTTGGCGGCCTTATTCCCTTCGTTATTTGCGTTTTGATTTCGTTGCGTTCACGAAAATCATACTCGTCCGACAGAGATTTGGAATAATGTGAGCATGAGTCCCTCCTTTTCCGGATTTCTTCTTAATATTCTCTCGAAAAAATGGTAAATGCGAATTGCTGAATCCGATCAGCCCGGAGCATCACCTAGCCCTTGTCAGCCCGCAATGTTCTGGTAAATTAGGGTTCACTCATATTTATCGGCGCTTGAGGTCATGACCAACTTAGCCAACGACGCGGAGCCCACTCCCGAAGGAAGCCGACTGAAGTCGAAAGCTCCCATGGAATTCTTTAACTATTTCGGAAAAGACCGATGGTTGCACCTGTGGTTTGCTGAAAAGCGGACGAAACTTGTTTCCGCTATTGTTCCGCCGCTGGCAAAGATCGGGCTTGTTCCTGACACCATATCGTACGTCGGCATATCCTTTCTTGCCGGAGTGGTTCTGTATTTTGTGCGGGAGCCTCTAGTGGCGGTGTGTTTTCTTGCGGGCCATGTTTTTTTCGACGGTGTTGACGGAGCGTATGCGCGCCATACGGGGAAGGCATCTCAATCCGGGGCCTTCACTGACCTGGTCTGCGATCAGTTCGGC
This sequence comes from Desulfomonile tiedjei, assembly GCA_016212935.1. GTDB lineage: Bacteria > Desulfobacterota > Desulfomonilia > Desulfomonilales > Desulfomonilaceae > Desulfomonile > Desulfomonile tiedjei_A. The sequence goes on from JACRDE010000498.1 coordinate 647, forward strand.
ATGGTGATTGTTTCGCTCGCCGCGATTTTTCATCACATGGTTTCACCGTTGATTGGAGCGGTTTACGTGGCGCTCTACCTCATCGTAGTGGTCTTCGGCGTGATCATCAACGCGATGGGGCTTGGGACCAGGATAACCATCACCAGCAAGTATTTTCTGTACATCGTATATTTGATTTGGGCCGTGTGGGAGGAGAATTTCTTCACGCCGCTGATGTCTTTCTTTTCCGTGATCATGGCCGCCGAGGTGATCGTAGGATATCTCCGGTTGAAGCGGGGCATCAGAAAGAAGTTCGACGCGCAGGTACGTTTCTCGGAGGGGGACCCCTATTCGGGCAGATTAAATTACGCTCTCAATGGGTTGATTCCTCTAGCTGTTTTATTATGCATTCTGGCATGGGGGAACTGGATTCCGCTCAGGTCGATGATAGACAAGCCCAAGTTGGCGGTTTCCTGGTCCGAGGGAAGTCAACTGACGTCTCCGGAAGACTCTTCTCAGATTCTAGGGTTCAGCGTGCAAGGCAAAAGTTTCCTGGTTCTCACACGGAAGCAAGACGAGACCCTAGAAGTGCAACGGGTTCCTGCTGGAGCGACCAAGGAAAGCTTTGTGGTACCGGAATATGTCTCGCCCATGTTTGCGACCTTTCCTGTGGACGGTAACGTCATGTTGATTCCTGACGGATCCACCCGGCTGCTCATGGGCATCGATTTGGACGCGTCCTTCGCGGCAAAACGAGCAGTTATGGTTTTGACCCTGCCATTTCAGTACCTGCGTGTCACAGCAATGGCAGTTGGCGAGTGGAAAGGCAAGAGAGTCTGGTTCGCCGCCAATTATCTATACACCCGGAGGACTTATGTCATTGACCCGGAGAAGTCTCTGAAAAAAGGATTTGTGCTCGGGGGACTTTTGGCCTCTTACACAAACGGAGGATTTCCAAGCGGGATGGTGGTTCACGATCAAACGGTATTTGAATACAACGGGTCACCGATCGAGAAATTGATTTACGCCGCATCGTTGAAACGGCTGATTGAGGGGTCGAATCTCTTGGATGTCGGCAAGATGTCTTTTTCAATACCGTGCGATAACGCTCTGGGCCCTGCCATAGAGGGGGACGACCTCGTAATGCTTTCACCGCAGGGTAAGATCTACAAGCTTCCAGTGCAGGCCTTAATCCCAAAAAAGACTTGATTTTGCGAATTCCTCGTAACGGCCCAGCAAGAGCCACGGAGAGTTAATGGATAATATTCGTAATTTTTGCATAATCGCCCACATTGATCATGGAAAGTCCACGCTGGCGGATCGCCTTCTTCAGATAACAGGAGTCGTGGGGGATCACGAGTTTCGCGATCAAATGCTGGACACAATGGATATTGAACGCGAGCGCGGCATAACCAT
>JACRDE010000491.1 GCA_016212935.1 Desulfomonile tiedjei
ACGGGCTGGCACACATTGCCTATTCTCCACGAAACTGCCGGGATATATTCTACCGACGGATTATTTCCGATTTCTTCCAACGTTCATGTGGCCGTGGTTTCGCTTCCACGGGCCAGGGCGTAATCCTCTACGGCTTTTCCGCCGATGACGTGCTCCTCGAAAATTCGAGCGGCTTTGCTTTTGTCCACCTTGATGTATTTTACCGGGGATTGATCCGCGAGTTCGACAGTAATCATGGGTTCCTTCGCGCACAGACCCGCACAGCCTGAATTTGTGAGTATGACGTCATCAAGCTCTTTCTGGGCTATCAGGTCTCTAAAGACACCCATGACGTCGCGAGCCCCTGCAGCTATACCGCACGTGCCCATGTGGACAGTAATCTTGGCTCTGTACTGACCATCTCTGAGAACCATTTTTCCGCGTTCTCGTTCTTTGATTTTTTTCAGATCTTGTATGCTGATCTTCGCCACGATGCTCCTCCCGGAGGATTAATCCACACGCACACAGGCTCGAATCCATTGACGCTGGTTCGAGGTCTTATCCAGGAATAGGACAGGGTACGCTCCCCTGATCGCATTCTTCACATCAGCCAGTCAGTCCGATCTTATTGGTAACCTTCCAGGATTTTCACCGTCTCAGGCGGATGAATGTTCCCGTGGGTATCCTCTCCGATCAACATGACCGGAGCCAAGCCGCAAGCTCCCAAGCAACGGACCGCCTCCAGCGTGAACCGGCCGTCCTCGGAAGTCTCGCCAACATTGATTCCAACTTCGCGGACGATGTTCTCCAGTATGTCCTTGGCTCCCTTGACGTAGCACGCTGTCCCGAGGCACAGCCTAATTGTATGCCGTCCTCGAGGCGTGATAGTGAAAAAGGAATAGAAAGTTATAACGCCATAGACATGGGACGGTGGAATATTCATGCCAGCGGCCAGTCTGTGCTGGACCTCCATAGGAAGGTACCCGTACATGTCCTGGGCTTCTTTGAGCGCAGGGATCAGCTGACCGCCTCTTCCGGCGTACTTGTCGATGATGGAGTCCAATTTGTCGAGTTCTTCCGGAGGAATAATCTCGACTGTAGGCTCAACTTTTTTCTTCAGCAATGCGTCTCGTTCTTCCACTTTATCTTCGCTCCATAGGTTGCCAGGCCAGCATCAGGCTATCTCCTCCAGTGAGGAGCGCAGATTGTCTTGAATCAGGCCTATGACCTCGGGATTGTTGATCGCTATTTCTTCCAGTTCGGATCGTATTTCCCTGGTGTCCAGGGAGAATTCTCTGCCGTTTCTTCTGTGGACGTATACAAAATCGACGTCCGGATTACCTTGTATCAAGGTTGTAACAGTTTCCGCCATGTCGCCCATAGGCTTGCGATCTATGTGCCCGTGGCGCATTCTAACTATGACCTTGGTGCCCAGGCCGGGAGTAGAATCCACTTTCAGGTCGCCTTCAGCACCCTGAGCGGATTGCTGGAATAACGACAGACCAAGACCCACCCTTCGGGTGGTACGTGTGGTGACAAAGGGATCAAGCGCTCTTGCCAAAAAATCAGGGCTCATTCCTCTACCATTGTCTTCAATCGTGATGGTCAGTCTGTCTTCCTTGGTGTCTTCTTCCACTGTCATTTGAACGAGGTCGGCTCCCGCTGCAATTCCATTTTCGGCCACATCCAGAATGTGCAGTGAAAGATCCTGCATTTGCTCGCTTCTATTCTCTGCCCGCTAAGGCTGATTGCGATCAAGACGCGGCAATCTTAACAGTCACATTGACCTGATCGCAGCCGGGATCAAGCGGTCACCTGGTTTTCAACTCCAGGATTTTGCGTCCCTCCAAGTTCTGCAGGGCCTTACCCAGTTCGTCGAAACTCGGCTCGGCCATTTTCGCAACGGTCACCGCACTTCCGATGTCCTCAAGGTAATGAGCATCGGAACTCGTGATCAGACTGTAATCTTTGGACTGAGGAAATCGTTTCAGCACACTTTCCTCATCCGTTCGTTTCGATATTTCCAAACCGTCAAGTTTCAGCCCCGGTGGGATGAATCCCAACTGACTGAATATCCCGAAGCCTTGCCTGTCCACATGGGACGCTATAGCGAGTCCTCGAAAATCGTGAATCAGTTTCACCACCCGTTCGCAGCTCAGTGTGGTGGCACCTATGAGCAATCTCTGGTCCAAGTCTTCCACCTGATCGTCCTCGTCCACCACCACCTGGTACCCGAAAACCTCTTCCTGGTTTTGTCCGATCAGTCGAGCGTAGACTTCTTCCTGAACAGCCTGCGCCTCTCTGTCCGTCGGGAAGAGGCCCAGAATATGAACTTCCTCCGAGGAGGTTATCTCCATTCCGGAAATGACCGTGAGGCCTGTGCCTTTGGCCGCTCGCAGCGTTGCCGAAGCATTTCGGGAGGAGTTGTGATCGCAAATCGCGATCATGTCGAGTTCTCTGTCCATTGCAGTCCGAACTATAGCCTTCGGCGTCATCTCAGCTATTTCGGTGCAAGGAGACAAAACCGTATGTATGTGCAGGTCAAGCCTGTAAAGCTTTAGATCGACCTCAAAACCTCATCAAATTTGCCGGTGATTGACCTCCGCCGCCTCGTTTACCTGGGAGATTAGAGCGATCTTGTAAGAAGCTGAGCGACTTTCTTGGGCGCAAGACACGCGTGCATCATGCTGTCGCTGTCAGCAATCTCAAGACTGCGTCCTTCGGATCCCCATCGTGTAGAGTCTACCCGCAAGTTCATATGCCGTCATGGGAGTAACCATAATAGGGACTCCCTGCTCTTCGGCTTTCTTGAGGGTGTCCGGATCCGGCTCACGACCTCCCACAATCACAATCCCGGCCAAGTTGTTCAAAAAAGCCACTGCAACAATGTTCTGGTGTAGCTGCAACGTGATCCAGATATCGCCTTCCTTGGCCCCGGCAATAACATCGCTTAAAAGATCGCTAACGTAACCGCCTTCCACTCCTCTATCCATTTCAGAGGGGCAAGTTCTTACGTCGAGCTTAAGGGTTTCAGCTATTTCTCCGAGGGTCATGAACGCTCCAAACATTCAAATCACGCATCCTCTGGCAGGAAGGTCCTCGCTAATTTACAAGGATCGTGACTTATCGGTTTACTTCTTCTATAGCATCCCCTACGGCATCTGCTGCCGTTCCACAGTGTTTGTAGCCGCTTACCTGTCCACTTCCGCAAGCACGATGTCCACGCTTGAGAGTATGGCAATCAAGTCCGCGAAGAAGTAGCCTCTGCTCATCTTTGCAAGAGACTCCAAGTTCACGAAGGCAGGGGCGCGCCATTTGAGCCTGAGAGGCTTCGCGCTCCCATCGCTCACTATGTAGCAACCCAATTCACCTCTAGGAGATTCTATCGCCCGGTAAATCTCGCCGCGAGGGGGCTTAACACCCTCGATCACCAGCATGAAATGGTGAATCAGAGATTCCATGCGCGTGTATATTTCAGGCTGAGGCGGGAAAATGACCCCTGGTTTCTGAGCTCTAATGGGGCCTTCAGGCAAACGGTCCAGCGTCTGCTTGAGTATCCTG
>JACRDE010000492.1 GCA_016212935.1 Desulfomonile tiedjei
ACGCGGGGCCGTCGCTGTTGAGAATGACAAAAGGGCCTGTCGACTACGAAGCGGACCAGGTTTATCAGGAGTACAAAGAAGGCTCGAAGAGGGTGCGGCAAGTCCTTTTCTATTCTTGCATCAGGCGCGACTTCTTTCCCATCCTTTTCGAGGAAGCGTGGGCCATTGATCCGGCTCTTGTGAAAAGCATGGCAAAGACTGTGCCTGCCAATGAGATCGGCCCACTACTCCTTTCGGCAAATGGTGGAAGACCTCCCAAAATAATCGAAATAGCTGAAAAGCAACCGCAACTTGAATTCGACCTGAAAGAGGTGAACGGCTTCTTCAAATCTTTGCCCCTCGCAAAGAGGAAATCCGCTGTAAAGTTTCTCCGCGATTATACTGAATCCGAAGCGGCAATGGACCTCAATCCGGATTGACGCTTTTGAGCAGCTCAGGATGCACCGGGTAACCAAGTGCCAATGCTTGCTCTATGTGACGCTTGGCGAGAGCTTTGTCGCCCAGGTGCAGGTAGGCCACTGCAAGGTTGTTGTGAGCCATACCGAATTGAGGATCCAGTTCGACCGCCCGGCCGAAATGGTGCACGCTCTTGTCGATGGTGCCCAGAGCCAGGTGAGCGTTTCCAAGGTTCAGGTGAACCACCATTGAATTCGGATCTATTGCCAGCGCTTTTTCAAAACTGAGAACGGCCTGATCCAAAATTCCTTTGTGCATGAATGCTATTCCTATGTTAATGCAGCCTTCTATCATGTCAGGCCTGAATTCGAGCACTTTCAGGCTCTGTTCTATGGACTGATCGTATTCGCCTTTTTGGAGCAAAACACCTGCGATATTTACTCGTGCCTCCAGCAGTCCCGGCTGGAGCTTCAGGGCTGCCTGAAATTCTCCTATTGCTCGGTCCCATTCCCCTCGCTGGGACAATGCCAATCCCAGATTATAGTGAGCGCTGGCTGAATCCGGCTGAGCCGTAAGGGTCTGTTCGAGGTCCTCGACGGATTTATCGTCTGGAATTTTTGTCTGCTCGGTCATATTGCCTCCCGATAGTATTCTCCAGTTACAAATATAACTCCCTCCGTACCGCGTCAAGGCCCGGTTTGATTCTTTGTGACGCTTATACTAACCCTCAATCAAAGAAGTAAAATCTGAGAAACCCTTCTTAACAAAGGTTGTTCCCCAGATTCTTACTGCTTTGACCGAGCATTGGTTTGGATCAGATGTTTCGGAATATGGGCTTTGCATACAGGGCAGCATGGTCTAGAATAGACACCAGCGCAAGAATTTGATGGTCGAGGAGTCGCAATGAATTCTTACCCTGCCTCGTATTCCAATGTCACCGGAATGGACGTTCGCACAACCAATCTCAAAATCACCTGGCGTGCCTTGATACTGCTACTCGACAGAGCCAATCGTGTCATAAGGAAGAATAAGGGACTCAATTTCGGGGACGCTCTGTTCAATTTCATAAAGCTGTCGTTTCTTCAGAACACAATTGTCAAGTATCGGCGCTTGGTGAGGTTCGAGGACAAAGTGATGCTGGATAGCACGTTTCCTCCGTTCCCCAGCCGCGCTTTTGATAGGCGTATCTCTAATTACATCAACAACCTGGACCTGACAGAATTGCCTTCTGGCATCATTTCCATTTCCACTACCAATTGCTGCCCTTATTCTTGCGCATTCTGCTCCACCAACGCCCGGCACAACACAGACACCGACCTGGACGAGGACCTGATCAAACAGACGATACGGCAGGCGGAGGACCTTGGAGTGGCGACGCTTATTTTGCACGGCGGCGAGCCGATGTATAGGTATGACCGTTTCTTGAGGCTCGTGAAGCATGTAAATAAGGATACCTGCCTGTGGATGTTCACGACCGGGTACGGGGTCACGGTGGAAAAGGCAGCAGAGTTGAAGGCCAATGGCCTTTTTGGAGTTTGGGTGAGTCTGGATCATTACCTGCCGGACGTCCACAACCGTATGAGGGGAAATCCGGAGGCATTCGAGAATGCGTGCCGGGCAGTGGATCATTTCAGAAGGGCGGGAGTCTATACGTGCCTTTCTCTGGTGCCTCCACCGGATTTTCTTGAGACCGAGAATTTCAAGAAGTACTACGATCTGGCCAAAGACCTGGGAGTGGCTGAAATCAGGGTGATGGAAGTCAAACCGTCCGGCCGCGAGGCATGCAGAGGCGTGATACCGCATAGCTCAGTGCTGGAGCAACTTCAGAAGGACCTATTCAAGGACCCTGCCTATCGAAATCACCCTCCGTTGAGCGGCCTGTCAACCTGGCTTGAAAAGGACCCGGCCCTCGGGTGCCAGTGCAGGTTCGAATATCTTTTTATCACCTCGACAGGCGAGGTTCAGCCATGCGAAGCCACGGAAATCTCGTTCGGAAACATAAAAGACGAGCCGTTTCCTGAGATATACCGGCGAGTGTGCAAAGCGTTTCCGCAGCCGTCAACCGGTTGCATCCCAATGGTTATGTATTCTGAAGTTCGCGATTATCATAAGATCAAGGACGATCTTTCATCCCGCGAAAAGTCTGTGCTTTCAACAAGAATCATGCGGGGGTTCCACGAAAAAGGGTTTATTCCAGGAGCGTATAGATCGCTGTGGTCAATCTATCAGTCGAGATTGAAAGCCTATCACAGCCGATTGTCAGCAAAGAGACTCTCCAGCGCTCAACTCGAAACCAAGCCTCACGACACTTGATTTATAGTAGCTCTCGAGAATTCCGTCGGATTGGCGGCTAACGACTCTCGCTCGCATGCCGCAATGGTCTAGTACCAATGCGCTTTCAAAGCAGTAAGATCTGGGGAACCTTTTTTGCAAAAACAGGTTCCCCAAACCCTCCAAAAAACTTTTAACACTTGCCTGAATCCTTATTTTTTCCAAGGGAAAAAGAGGATTCAGGCAAAATGCTAGAAGTTCTTGGGATGGGGTTCGGGGAAACACTTCTTACAAGAAGGGTTTCTCCGATTTTGCTTCTTCGATTGCGAATTCGTATAACCACTTCATTGAGCATTTACGCCCGGAGTTGGCGGTTGAGTCAACAGCAATGCCGGATGAGGGACCCGTCATTTGCTCGGACATTCAGTTTCCGGACACTGCCTGGCCGGTCCCGTGTGACTCTGTAATGGTCAGCAAACTCTCGGCCATTGACCTTATGTGGCTACCTGAGTTCTTCACGGAGTCGAGAATGTCGAGGTAAATGGATGACGCTTTGGGCACGCAGGTCCCGTCGATCAATCGCTCTTCATGGGCCAAGGCGAAATCTAGAGTCATCTGGGCAAGCATCTTCTCTTTGGCAACGATGTCTTCCAGGGGTTCATTCCTGGGGTTCAAAATCGCTTCACTGAATTTTGTTAATATTTCGATAAATAAATCGAATAATTGAGCGAGTTCTGTCATGGCTTTGTCACTGAGCGGTATGCCGTCACGGGCCCTGATTTGAGAGCAGTTGGCGACACTCTCCAGGAAATCGCCTATTCTCTCCAGTTTTCCCGGAAAAAGAACCAGAGCTTTCACGACTGGGCCGGTTGTCTGAGGATGGCAGACTATGGCTCCGGTCAAGGCTTTTTCCTCGTCGTGAACCTCTTGGCCGAGAATCTTGCTTCTTTCCAGTTTTTCCGGGCTGGCAAGGACCAGAGACTTGTATGTCAGTTCCGCGGATTCTCTGAGTTTGCTCAGCATTACCAGCAAACCTTCTTCGAGACAGGTTACTTCCGCGGGGGGTGAATCGTAGATTTCGTGAAGCCTTGAAGCCTCGGCATTGAGTTTAGGACTAATCAGACGAAAGGGATTAAAGAAAACCTGCTTTTCTTTCATTAAGGGGTCCTCCTTTTATGGCACGACAGCAGGCAATACAGTTGCTGAGGTTGGTACTCGCTTCCTTCGGTCTGACATGGATGAAGGAGAATTGCTTCAAAACGGGACCGATAAAAGCGAGTTTACTTACTGCTCGTAACCCTAAAATAGTATTTGGTCTGATAAATATCAAGCTAATTCACGACAATCTCCGAATGTGGTTGCTCAAGCATGCGCGTTGCAATTAATAATCACCAAGAAGGCGATTCTAGTTGAATTACTATTCATTATAATCTATTCTCGTGCTCCGTCAGGCTTATCGTCTCGGGCTTGGTCTAGCTCCCCTGTTAGCAAGGGATGCGCCTTATCGCCCGCCTTGAAATCATTCAGGAAAACCTGCCTTAGTCCTGTGTTCTCGTTACGGAGGCGACATGGACATCATTCCCCAGATTATCGTCAGCGGCTTGGCTGCAGGCGGCGTTTACGGGCTCATTGCATTGGGGTTCGTACTGATTTACAAAGCCACAAGCATATTGAATCTAGCGACAGGGGAGTTCATGACGCTGGGCGCGTTCGTATGCCTTACGGCCATGACACAGCTTGCAGCGCCTTTCTATATCGCTTTTCTTGTAACCCTCGCGTTTGCCGCTCTTCTCGGCATAGTAATTGAACGGATAATTCTCAGACCACTAATTGGTGAGCCGATAATATCAGTGATCATGGTCACGATAGGCCTTGGGAGCATTCTTAAGGGCCTGACTCACATGATATGGTCTCCTGACTACAGGAGTTTTCCCAAGATTTTCCCGCCGCAACCTCTCGATTTGGGATTCGCCATAGTGCCCTCAGGTTTGTTATGGGGATTCGTGTCTGCGGTGGTGTGCACGGCTCTGTTCACCGTCATTTTTCGGTTCACTCGCACCGGGCTGGCCATGAGGGCCACTGCCAGCAATCAGCAGGCGGCACTTTCCATGGGGATAAGCGTCAAGCGCGTGTTCGCCCTCTCATGGATATTCGCTGCGATGGCTGCATCAATTGGCGGAGTGATTATAGGGAACATAAGTGGTATCAGCATACATTTGGGCAATATCGGCCTCAAAGTTTTGTCGGTCATAATATTGGGAGGGCTCGACAGCATCATCGGTGCCATCATCGGCGGCTTCATAATCGGAATTCTAGAGAACTTCGCAGGCGTTTTTCTCGATGCCTTTTTCGGGGGTGGTGTCAAGGAAGTCGTTCCATTTGTCGTGTTGGTGGTGATCCTTATGATCCGGCCGTACGGGATTTTCGGAAAAGCCCTCATCGAGAGAGTGTAGGTTCTCCGGGAGTTCGCGGTCTATTACCATGGGGAAGAGGTAATTCATGCGATGTGGGGACTTCAAGGAATCCTATCTTGAGGACGAAAAGATCTTCCAAACGTGGTTCGTAAAATTCTGGCTGGGGCTTCTGCTTGTATGCCTTTTGCTTTTCCCGCTGCTAGCCGATGCTTACATGCTCTACATAGCTAACATAATCGGTTTTGCAATAATCGGGGCAGTCGGGTTGAATTTGCTTACCGGTTTCACAGGCCAAATTTCTCTCGGGCATGCGGCTTTTGTTGGCGTAGGTGGCTATGCTACCGCGATACTAATGACACGACTGGACCTTCCATTCTGGGTTGCACTGCCCATAGCCGGTTTGGTTACCGCGGGTGTAGGAATGGTGATCGGGATACCGTCCCTCAGGGTCAAGGGCCTGTACCTCGTGATAGCGACTTTGGCGGCCCAGTTCATTTTGGAATACGTCTTTATGCACTGGGAATCGATGACTCGCGGGATTCGGGGGATCAACGTGCCACCTCCGAGGATTGGCGGGTTCGTTTTCGATACTGAGAGAAGTTTCTATTTCATAACATTGATTCTTGTTTTCCTGGGGGTCGCATTTGCCAGGAATCTTGTTCGCACCAAGTGGGGCAGGGCGTTCGTTGCCATAAGGGACAGGGACTTGGCCGCGGAGATCATGGGAATCAACCTGTTTCGTTACAAGCTTGCCGCATTTGCTGTGAGCTCCTTCTACGCGGGGATCGCCGGGGGCTTATGGGTAGCTTTTATGAAGATTGTCACCCCGGAGCATTTTCCGTTTTCTCTATCGATTCAGTATTTGGCTATGGTAATTGTCGGCGGATTGGGGACAGTACTCGGGTCGATTTTCGGGGCCGTGTTCATGACTCTGGTCCCTGAATTACTCAACGTGCTCACCGGAGCGACTAAGTACCTGTTTCCGGGTATGGACCAGTTGTTCATCCCCCTAAAGGAAGTGATATTCGGGGTTCTCATAGTTTCGTTCTTGATTTTCGAGCCGCACGGATTGGCGGAGATCTGGAATCGAACGAAAAACTTCTTCACCCTTTGGCCTTTTTCTTACTGATCCAGGGTGGACATAAGGCAATCCTGAATCTGTAAGCGTCCGTTTCATTTGCATCTGTCCAAGGATCTGCGCGGTTTCGGCGTCCTTCTCGGGGGACGCCGCTCGCTAATAATCAGCGGTGAAAGGAGATCCGAACAATGAGAGGAACGCGTCTCGCAACTGCACTTCTCGTGCTCCTGTCCGGCGTATTGGCCTTCAGTCCGGCACTTGCCCAGGAGATCAAGGTTGGTGCGGTTCAACCCATCACTGGCCGTTTCGCGTTTGCCGGAGTGAACATAAATGCCGGCCTGGAAGACGCACTCATGATCGCGAATGAAGAGGGCGGAATAAACGGCAAGAAAATCACCTACATCATGGAAGATGGCCAGTATCAACTGGATGTGGCCACAGCCGCGTTCAAAAGGATCATGTCCAGGGACAACCCGCTGATCATGTACGGCGAGAGCACCGGTCTCGGTAAAGCAATGTCGCCGGAAATCAAGGACAGGTACAAGATTCTGTATTCTTCCACCTCGTTTTCGGGCGAGCTTGCGGATAAGGCCTCGAACCCGTACATTTTTGTTCCGGGTCCGACCTATGCCGACATGATCGGTATTCTTCTCAAGTACATCGCAAAGGAAAAACCGGACGCAAAAATAGCCTTTTTCTACAGCGACACTGAGTTCGGTAAGGATCCGATTCCCTACGGACGCGAGATGTGTAAGAAATTGAAACTCGATCTCGTTGCCGAGGAAGTGGCGGCGGTTGGCGCAGTGGATGTTACCTCGCAGGTCCTGGACCTCAAACGAAAGGGACCCGATTACGTAATTTTTCAGGGATACGTAACTTCCCCGGTCGCTGAAGTCATGAAGCAGTGCAAAGACTTCGGCATGAAATGCAAGTTCATGGGGACCTTCTGGGGCGCTACCAAGACCCTTCTGGACAATCTTGGGCCCTTGGCAGAAGGCTATCTTGCCGTCAACCCTTACATGTACTGGTCGGATGAGAATGTCCCGATGATTAAGAAGATCAGGGCTTATACGCAGAAGAAGTATCCCAAGGTCACATACCGGGACAATTCCTATATGCAAGGATTCATGACAGGGCTGATCTTTGTTGAATGTCTTCGTGTAGCCGACAAGGCAGGGCAATTGAACGGAGAAGGCCTAGTCAAGGCACTGCAATCGCTGAAGGACTTTGATTCCGGAGGCCTATCGGCACCCTTCACCATAAAAGACAATAAATTCCCTGTGGCAAGAATCTGGAAGGCGAACGTGGAAAAGAAGATCTATGAACCGGTATCCGATTGGATGAGACTTGATGACTAGGTTTCGGTTCTGTGCTGAATGAAGATAGTTGAGGGGTAAGGGTGAGGGGCTTCCTGAGATCGGGTGGTACGGAAAACCAAAGCCATGATCCCTTGCCCCCGTTGAGAAATGGGTTCAGAACTTACGTTGGTGCCTATCGGGTGAAACTTCCTGGGTCGGTATTCTCAAGCCGAGGAGAGTCAATCAAAGGCACTATTCTCAACGTTCGTTTTCTCCTAAAATGGATACTTCGGATGGTATGAAATGGCTTTGAGTCTACCGCACATGCTTCGCGACAACGCAGCGAAGTTCGGTCCCGAGAAAATCGCCCTGAGAGAAAAGGAATTCGGCATCTGGCAATCCGTGACCTGGCAGCAGTACATGGATAATGTGCGCTTGTTCGCTCTTGGGATCGTTGCTCTGGGTTACCAGAAAGGAGATAAGCTGGCCATTCTGGGAGACAACCGTCCGGAGTGGCTTTACTCCGAGCTGGCGATGCAATGTCTCGGAGGCGCGGCAGTCGGGATTTTTCCGGACAGCCACATCGACCAGGTGAAGTACATCATTGATCATAGCGACGCGGTCTTCCTCATGGCCGAAGACCAGGAGCAAGTAGACAAATTCCTGGAAATAAAGAACTCGTGCCCCAAAGTTCGCCATGTGATTGTGGACGACACCAAGGGGATGAAGCACTATCAGGACCCGATTTTGAAGCCTTTCAAGATGGTCCAAGAAATGGGGCGCGACCTGGATCGGCGCGAGCCGCAGCTTTTCGAGAAGTACCTGGAGCAGGTGACAGGAGAGACTGTGGCCCTGATAGCGTATACTTCGGGCACTACCGGGCTGCCCAAGGGTGCAATGCTCACCCACAACAATATGCTCAAGATGGCCGCTAATTACGACGAGATAGACCCTGCTTATCCGACTGATAATCACGTATCTTTCCTGCCGCTTCCCTGGGTTGGCGAGCAGATGACCGCCGTTTCTTGGAACCTGTACAAGGGCTTCACAGTCAACTTTCCTGAAAAAGTGGAGACTGTTGCAGACAATATCCGGGACATAGGTCCGCAGATCCTCTTTGCCCCGCCGCGATTTTGGGAAAAGATCTGCTCGGAAATTCAGGTGAAAATCCAAGACGCCGTTTGGATCAAGCGGTTCTTCTACAAGCTATGTATGCCTATCGGGTACAAAGTGGCTCAGCGTGGACTTGAGAACATGCCACTGGGCCCATTGCTCGGGGTAGCTGACATAATCTGCCATTTCCTGATGTTCCGTTCCCTGAAGAATTACTTCGGGCTCGGCAATCTTCGCAACGTTTACACCGGCGGAGCTGCACTGGGCCCGGAGATTTTCCATTTGTTCCAGGCACTGGGTGTCAACATAAAGCAAATTTACGGACAGACCGAGACCTCCGGTATATCGGTGGGCCACAGAAACCGAGACATAAAGCTTCACACGGTGGGTAGGCCCATCCCTGGCATGGAAATCAAGATCTCTGACACTGGAGAGATCCTTACTCGAGGCCCCACGGTGTTCGCAGGCTATTACAAAGACGAAGAATCCACGAGAAAGGCTCTTGTGGACGGTTGGCTTCACTCAGGCGATCAAGGGATTGTGGACGAGCAAGGGCATCTGGTCATGATAGACCGGATGAAGGATGTCATGAAGCTCACCGACGGAACTAAGTTTTCGCCACAACTAATTGAAAATAAAATCAAATTCAGTGTATTTGTAGCTGAAGCGGTTGTCGTAGGTAAAGATAGGCCCTACGTGGCGGCCATGATCAACATTGACATGGCAAATGTCGGTAAGTGGGCTGAGAACCGGAAACTCTCCTACACCACCTATACCGATCTCTCACAAAAGGACGAGGTTTATGAGCTCATCGCCCAGGAAGTCGCTCAGATGAATCTTTCTTTACCAAAGGCGGCTCGGGTGAAGCGATTCGTCATGCTCCACAAAGAACTGGACGCGGATGACGACGAAATGACCAGAACCCGTAAAGTCAGGCGCAGTTTCGTAGAGCAGCGATATTCGCAGCTCGTTGAGGCGCTCTACGGTGACCAGGACAGATTGGACGTTGTTTCTGACATAAAGTATCGGGACGGAAAAGAGTTCCGAATGCAGACCAGAGTGCAAATCAAAACCGTTCCGGAGATTTGAGCATGCAATCAACCACGCCCCACAACGAGTTCAACCCCGAGCAATACCAACTCAGCGTGCAAGGGCTGTTTCTGAGGTTCGGCGGAGTCAACGTTCTCGCGGACGTCACCACCGGAGTTAGAAAAGGTGAGATCTTCGCTATTATCGGTCCGAACGGGGCGGGCAAGACCTGCCTTCTGAACTGCATAAATAGATTTTACCATCCCAATCAAGGCCGCATCTTCTTTGAAGGGCACGACATCACCGGATTGAAGGCTCACGATATAGCGCAGCTCGGAATTGCGCGGACTTTTCAGAACGTGGAGCTTTTCAAGGGCATGACCGTGCTGGACAACATAAAACTCGGTCGTCACGCTCATCTGGACACAGGAGTTTTGTCCGCGGGGTTTTATTTCGGCAAGGCTCGGCGCACCGAACTGGAGCTGAGAAAAGAAATTGAAGAGACGATTATAGATCTCCTTGAAATTGAGCATATACGTAAGAAGAAGGTAGGTACCCTTCCATATGGATTGCAGAAGAGAGTTGAACTCGCGCGGGCTCTGGCCATGAGGCCCAAAGTGCTTCTACTGGACGAGCCGGTCACAGGAATGAACCTGGAGGAAACGGAAGACATAACGCGATTCATACTGGACATACACGACGAGAGGGACGTCACAATAATTCTGATCGAGCACGACATGGGCGTAGTAATGGACATCTCGGACAGAGTCTGCGTGCTGGATTTCGGTGTGAAAATAGCCGAGGGTAAACCGGAAGAGATCCGTCACAGCGAACTGGTGATCAAAGCGTACCTCGGCGAAAAAGACCTGACCTATTCCCGGCTTGGAGCTTAGTCGTGACCGCAATGCTTGAGGTGAATAATATCGAAGTCATATACAACGAGGTAATTCTCGTTCTCAAGGGATTGTCCTTGAAGGTGGCTCAGGGGCAAATAGTCGCTATCCTGGGGAACAACGGTGCGGGCAAGAGCACGACCCTAAAGGCTATTTCCGGCTTGCTGAAGACTGAAGACGGAGAAGTAACAGACGGCTCCATTAGTTTCATGGGAACGCGAATTGACAGAATCGACCCTGAGAACATCGTCCGTATGGGAATCTTCCAGGTAATGGAAGGTCGAAAAGCCTTCGAGGACCTTACGGTTGAAGAGAATCTCGTGGTTGGCGCTCACACCATAAAGAGCAGGAAGCAAATCAAGGCCGATCTGGAGATGGTTTACAACTATTTTCCCAGGCTGACCCATCGGCGAAGCGTCCAGGCCGGTTATATAAGCGGCGGCGAGCAGCAGATGCTCGTGATCGGCCGCGGCCTCATGGCCCATCCAAAGCTCATGCTGCTGGACGAACCTTCCATGGGGCTGAGCCCTATGCTTGTGGGCGAGATATTCGAGATCATCAGGCGGATAAATGAAGAGGAGAAGGTAACAATACTGCTGGTGGAACAGAACGCCCGCATGGCCCTGAGCATTGCGAATCACGGATACGTCATGGAAAGCGGTAGAATTGTGCTGGACGATGAAGTGGAAAAGCTGCGGGAAAACGAAGACGTGAAGGAATTTTATCTGGGACTAACTGAAAAAGGAAAACTCAAGAGCTACCGCGATGTAAAACACTACAAACGCCGGAAGCGATGGCTTACCTGACCGGGTTTGTCGATTACAACGCTTCCGATTTCAGAATCTCTACCGTTTTCATAGTAATTCGAAACGGCGTTGTTACCACTTATGGATTGCCAGCCTAAATTTTTGGGCTAATATGGGTAACCGTAACTGTTGTCCCAGCTTGGGCCGTGATCTTCGCGGACATTTGCAAAATAAGTAATCAATATCTATGAGAAAGGACAAGGCATGGATCATTACAGCAAATTGGCCGGAGAGGCTCTCGGCCGTTTACGCTCTGCGAATCCTGTGGTACACAGCATTACCAATTATGTGGTCATGAATTCAACTGCGAACGTGCTCCTCGCCATGGGAGCATCTCCCATAATGGCCCACGCGACTGAAGAATTAAACGATATCGTAAACATTGCAAGTTCCATCGTGATAAACATCGGAACGCTTTCGTCTCAGTGGATCGAATCCATGAACCATGCCTGCAGGCTGGCAAAAGTCGCAGGCAAACCCCTTGTTTTAGACCCTGTGGGCTCCGGAGCTACGAAATTCAGGACAGACACGGCCTGCAACATCGTCAAGACTACGGTTCCCACGGTAGTGAGGGGGAACGCGTCGGAAATACTGTCTCTTTCGCCACAGGGAGGAACAACCAGAGGGGTTGATTCGCTGCACACCATGGAAGACGCGTTTGAAGCGGCAAAAGCGGTTGCGGCCAAGCTCGGGACATGCATTGCAGTCACAGGTGAACGCGACCTTGTCACTGACGGGAGTCGCAGTCTGGTGATTGCAAACGGCCATTCATTCATGCGGAAGGTTACAGGAACGGGATGTGCTGCAACGGTCATAGTCGCCGCGTTCCTCGCTGTTGAGTCGGACCCTGTGATAGCCTCAGCCGCTGCGCTGGCCTTTTTCGGGCTTGCCGGTGAAAAAGCTGCCGCGGAATCGTCCGGCCCCGGGACATTCTGGCAGAAGACGCTGGATGCTCTGTACAACGTAACCCCGAAGGATTTGGAAGCAGGGGCAAGGATCACAGAGGCATGAAGGATCTACAATCCTGGGACGCGTACCTTGTGACGGATCGGGGCTTCTCTCTGGGGCGATCCACCCTGGAGATTGTCGAACTGGCGGTTTCCGGAGGCGTGTCGGTGGTACAGCTCCGGGAGAAAGACTTGCCCACGAGGGACTTTTTCCAGGAAGGACTCCGCATTCGTGATTTCTTGCGAGCTAGAAGAGTGCCGCTGATAATAAACGACAGAATCGATATAGCACTGGCCCTGGATGCGGACGGGGTTCACCTGGGTCAGGACGACATGCCTTTGGGTGTCGCAAGGCGAATTCTGGGACCTGATAGAATAATCGGTTTGTCCGTCAACGAACTCGCGCACATCAATCCGGAAAATGCAGCGCTTGCCGATTATTTTGCCATCAGCCCTGTGTTTCCCACGCCGACCAAAACGGACACTACAGAACCCTGGGGTCTGGACGGGCTGCGCAAGGCAAGATCCATTACGGATCTTCCCCTGGTAGCAATCGGATCGATAAAGCTAGACAACGCCAGACAGGTGGCTGAGGCCGGAGCGGACTGCGTTGCAGTGGTGACAGCGATAACCGCTGCCGCAGATGCTGAGCACGCCACCAGAGAGCTCGTCCTGGCAGTCAGGCTGGGGAAAGAAGATCGTAAAATCGCTAACAAGACTTGTTGAAGGGATGTGCTTTCTATAGCAGTTGCCAAAAATAATGTCCGTTTCCTCGTCATTCCTGCGAAGGCAGGAATCCAGCGTCTGGACCCCGGATCAAGTCCGGGGTGACGGTACCATTGGCGCAAATGAGACAAGAATTTTGGCACACGCTATAATCAGTAAGATTGGGAGAACCTTCTTAGACTAGTTCGCATTCCGACAGGGAATTCTGAGACGCGGAAAGTTTGTCATTCCCGCGAAGGCGGGAATCTAGAAAGGCCACAGCTACCAAGACTGGATTCCCGCTTGCGCGGGAATGACAGGTTAGCGGATTCTCGTTCCTCCTCGACCCTATCTCACTTGTTTGAACGCCCATTGGCATTACAAGAAGTTCCTCCCCGATTCTTTCTTGTTTGAATCCGAACCGGTACTAGCGCAGCTCGTAATCCATGCCGTCAATGGAGAGCGCTTCGCGGACTGATATACGGGAAGGGAAGGCAGGTATGTTGGGGGACTTGGATGTGTCCCCCGGCTGAATCGTTCGGATTACATGACTCTGGAAGGCACCTTGACTCGTTTCTTCTTCTTACTTTTATCTGCCTTGGCGCTTTGTATCCCGGCTTTCTTTTCCTTTTTTTCGGATTTTTTCTCAATAGACGGTTTTTTCACTTTGGCCGGCTTTTCTTCCACAGAGGGCTTTTCTTTTGTCTCAGTCGTTTCAGGTGGCACAGCCGCGGCATCCGAAACAGGGGGTTTGCCGAACTGGTCAAACACGCCTTTGATTTCTATGGCCATTTTGTCCAGCGCGGACGCAATATGGGAGAGCAAGAAGGCTTCTTTCAATTTGTTCAAGGGATCTGGAATGATTCCTCGAGCAACAAGAGGCGAACAGTTGCAATCCTCTTTTCCCACAACATAAAGTCCGACCGCCTGCGCATTCCCAATCCATACCGTTGTCAGGGCGACACAAATGGCCACCGCGATTACAATGGATCGCATCTTCATTCTCCTGGTTAAAATAAGCGTGATTTTAGTATACTCAAATTGTGCCAAAAAATCAAGAACTTCTTGTAAGGACGGCTCTGGAAGGCTATTTAGGAGAGTGATGCGCAGGATCAGAACATATATGTGAAACCGAGCCCGACGACCAACAGACTGTGCCAGCTATCCATTGAAAAACGTGTGGATGCACCGGCTTGGTTCAAAGTTGCTCCGCCGGAAAGTACCAAATAATCGTATTTGGCCACGGCTCCGATGAGTGCGCTTTCGCCAACGGAGGCAGACCACTCAAACAGGGTCTCGAACCAGCAGCCGGTCAAGGAATGCCCGTCTACCTGCATTGAGGTATTGGCCAGATTCTGGGAGGCATCCAGGCGAGAAAAGGTGAAAGGGGAAAAGAATACGTCCAGCCTGACCACGGACCCAAGAAACTCATTATGCGCGTAATACACCCCTGTATAAGGTATGTACACATGCATATGATCGTTGAAAGTGCCTCCAGGAGCCCCCACGCGCTTGGACATGTAGTCGAAGTTGTTGTACCTGGCCCCTGCAACAAGCCCGGCGGCATACGGCATGCCTCTCAGGCCGATGTGATAAATGGCTGCCAGATCTGCCTGAACATATCTGGCCTGTGTATCCCAACCCAGGGCCCTACGGTCCAGAATAAAGTCGCTCCGGCTGTCTTGGGGAACGTTCATCCACGCTTGGGCCCGCACAGCTAGATCCTCCGTGGCGAAGGTTTCTCCCTGGAGCCCGAAAATTATGCTGTCAAGACCGACCTCTTGTACGGTTGGCGGGATATTGGCATTATCACCGTCTCTGAAACGGATCTCATTGAATCCCCAGAGATAACCTGCTCGGGCCTCCAGCATGGATCTTTTGCCGGAGCTCTTGTACCCGAACGGGATTGAGTCAGGATACAGACGTGCTTCTCCCGCAAGGCCTATCCGGGGAAAAATAGAAATTAGAAAAATCAGGGCTGCAAGAATGACGGATACTGCCCGAGGACTGCGGAAAGTAATAGGACGGGCACGTGGGGGTTGAGTATTCCTGAACAAGACACCTTCATCCCTGAGATTATTCGAGTTCTGCCCGCATTGTTGCTGCGCTCGGCAACAGGGCAAAGAGGACGACCTTCATTTTTTCGCGCTAACCACCGAATTTGTCAAGGTTTAAAAGAGGTTAGGGACAAGCATGCACTTACGCGGGGAAAAGCTCACGCCGTCCAGGTCATTGACAGCGAAGCAATCTGAGTGTTTGAAAGCGGGGAGCATGCTGCGTGGTTTTTCTCGCTTCAATGGCAAGTTCCAGCATTTTTCGGCCGAGAGCGCAGCAATCGGTGGCAAATTGGGAGTCTTCTAAACACAGGTCCGACGGCCGTGCGTGGCCTGAAGTGAAGTAGATTTCCAGCTTGCCCGAGAATCACCGGTTTGAAGGCGCTCTGGCATCAGAGATATTCCTTCGCCAGGACCCGGATCGAGAATGCAAGGAATTCCTTCTTGCCGAACATTCTTTCCAAAAATGAGTGTGCGCCCGGCACCTTCATGTAAATCATGAGAGGAACAAAATCCAGGAATTTGAAATAGATCACTCCTGAGGCGTGCACTGCCCCGCTATCGTCCTCTCCTTCGTAGATTCTTGTATAGAGGGTGGTCATGTCTCCGAAGACGTCGATTCTGCCTGCGTGGTGTTTGATATTCTTGCGGCCCAAAACGTAATAATTCTTGCCAGAGGTCGTGAAGCCAAACGCGTAGGTCATCTGAATAATGCCGGTCTTGGGATTGACGGAATAAAGACTGAAGACACCGTGCCTCATGGGAAAGGATCCGCCGAAAGGAGCATAAGTGACGGTTCCTTCGAGATGGGCAAGATGATCCGGGTCGTCGAGGAACTGTTGCAGATTCGGAATTTTCACACGGGCGTCGAACTTCAACAGGCCGTTATCTCGTTGGCCTCTCAGTTTTCCTTCCATGAAATCGGTTTCTCCCATCCCCACCCATCCGGACAGGGTCTCTTCAAAGACTACCCCAAGGCCAGCAATGCTATTCATACCTGAACTCCTTTCGGCACGAGCCATCAGTCTATTGTTATGGGCTTAACTTTCCAGAATTTAAGCTTCAGATCATCTGGAATAGTGAAAACAACCGGGCTACCGGGTTTGGAAATGATCACTATCCGACAACTTCCGCCGGACCGGCTCCGCAGAATTGGGCCTGAAGGATGAGTATGGGGCGGCCTGTATCGGATTTGAGTTCATGAACGATTCCCTCCAGAAGCAGGGTTAGGCCGCGGAGAATCTTTCTTCGTGGTTTCATCGTCGGCTGGTCCCTTGCTCCGAGAGGCTTTTGGTGTTCTCTGCATTTCAGTGGGATCAAGCGGCTGGCCTGAGCTGAGAATCTCTTTTCCCTGAACAACAACCGTGTCACCAGCCTTGACCCCCTCCACCACCGCAGCGAACTTCGGGTCCGTTGTCCCTATTTTTATTCTTGTGAGCACTGCTTTGTTTTCAGGGCCAACCAAGAAGACGGTGTTGTAATCATTATCTCTGATCTGCTCCAGCAGCGAGTCCAGCGGTACTCTCACCACGTCCGGGATTACCTTGTGCACGGTTTTGCCGCGGGCGAACATTCCCTGAAGCAGTAACATTTCCGGATTGTCCAGATAGATCCTGACCTGGAACAAGCGGCCTACATTGGCGACAGGCTGAATGTACGTGAGTTTTCCGCTGAAGACCTTCCCTGGATATGAATCCACTGTGACTTCACCGTCGACTCCGTCTGTGATGATTTTCTTTACATTGAGTTTACCCACATCTATGTCCGAAACGAAAGCCTCAAGATAGACCTTGGAATGGTCGCTTATCATGAAGAGCTTGCCTGCCTCTGAGACCCAATCCCCTCTCTCCACATACCTGTTGGAAAGCAGTCCGCTGATCGGAGCCTTCACTTTGGTCTTTTTCAAGTCCTGCAGGGTCTTGGAAAGCACCGCTCTATCAGCCTCGACCTGGGCAAGAGAATTCTGATAATTGGAAAGCTTCTGCTCGTACTGCGTCTGACTGATGGAGCTGCTTTTATAGAGCTCGAGATTTTTCTCCCACTCCAATTTGTTGTATGTGAGTGTGGCCTCATCTTTCTGAAGATTCGCACTTGCCTGATTCGCCGTTTCCTTGATCTTGGTCTCATCAAATACGAGCAGGAGCTGGCCTTCATTAACGGGCTGACCGTCGGCCACTTCGATTGATTTGACCTGGGCCGAGACTTCCGAGGAAACCGTAGTATTGGCTGTGAAACTGAGAGATCCGGACAAGTCCAGGATTTGCTCGATATTGCCTTTATCCACTTTCATGGTACCGACCTTCATCGGAGGGGGAGGCGGCTTTTTTTCCTGTTTCTTGGCGCATGCGCCGAGAAGCGCCAACATAACAATCAAGGCAATGGCAATGCGGCCGGAAATCATGATACCTCCGCGAGCAAAGTTGGATGACTTCAAAACGCTAGCCGGCTCCAGCCGACCCCGGGCAAAAGCGGGAATGATTGTCGACTCAATTGGGAAATCCATTGTAGGAATCGCAGGAAATCTTTGCTTATTCAGCCGACGAATTCCGCGAGAGTGGCAGGCCTTGGGCATCAGAGATACCCGACCGAACGTGCCACTGTACAGGGCTATGGGGCAGTCTTGAGACACTCTCTGTAGGCCCGTAGCTACCGGCCTTGAATACTGTCTTCCGCAATCGAACATTGCTTTTGGTAACCTATATAATTTACACAAGAAAGGCCCCAGAGAAAACAGAGCGAGCCCGACTCTTGCAGTCAGTTCGGTGCAACACCGGGTCAGGCAACCTCAATCCCGGTAAGCACGCCGTGACACTTGCACGCCGTTGCTATGATATTCATGCCGGTCGCCAATCTGTTCCGCAAGAATCTGAGATCACCCAACGGATAGCCCCCTACTCCAGGAAGTATCTGAAAGCTCCTCTGCACCAAGATTTTCCAGCCTGGCACTTGGATGCCCTCCAAGGCGGCGTGCAAAGGCGACCGCGGCATGCCCGTCACAGTGCAGAGATCGCCTTCCGGACAATCATCGGGACACACGAAATCAGCCCTGCTGGCAAAAAGATTCGATTCGTCAAGCCGGTAAGGATTCGGAACCTGCTCCTCCAATTCTTGGGGTAGCGGGACGGCTCTGGCACACATTCCGGCAATAACATAGGATGCGGCAAGATGGAAGGGCACCATCGGAATCACGATATCGCTGTTTTCCAAGGACGGTTCGTTCAACAGGAACGATGTCGCGTCTTGATTTACTACGCTGTCTCGGTCAGCAAGGGAGCGAGTCCTGGTGACATCGGATTCTAGTATCATTAATTCGCTATCCGGAAAATTCTCTGTAATGAGTTCAAATGCAATACGGCCAAATTTTCCGAAGCCTGCAATCAGGTATGTCATTTGAAGAGCTTCCCTTTAATCACTCTTGCCTTTCCGGACAGATCGGGGAAAACGCGTATTTCTGCCAAGCCGGTCAAGTTGGTGAATATCCGACGAGCCTGGTTTTCCTGCTCCGGGTCCATTTCCAGTATCAGGGCCCCGCGGTCTTTGAGGAAATGCCTCGCATGAACGGCTATGTGGCGAATCACGTCAAGTCCGTCGGGCCCGCCGTCCAGGGCGAGAATAGGCTCGAAATTTATTTCCGGATCCAGCGTCGGAATCGTATCATGGGGGATGTAAGGTGGGTTGGAGCAGATCACGTCGAACAACTCCCGTTGGCTGATAGCAAGAAAAAGATCTGTGCAAAGGAAATCAATCGAACCGGATACGCCGCACTCTTCTGCGTTGAGTGATGCTGTTTCAAGGGCAAGCAGGTTCACATCCGTGGCCAGGATTTCTGCTGTGGGGTTTTCCTTGGCTATGGCTACGGAAACGGCCCCTGAACCCGTTCCTATTTCGAGAACTCGCGGTTCGGGAATCGATCGAATTTCTTGCACAACTGCCTCAACGAGGATTTCGGTGTCCGGTCTCGGGATGAGAACCCCAGGCACCACTCTGAAAGGAAGCGACCAGAATTCCTTTTTCCCGATTATCAGTGAGACCGGTTCCCTCATGGCCCTGCGTCGGACAAGTTCTCTGTACCTTACCCTTTCCGCAGTCAGCAGGGGACGCTCCAAATTCAGATACAGGAATAATCTGTCTGCGGACAAACAGAATGCGAGCAAGACTTCCGCGTCGAGTCGAGCGGTGGTTATACCCCTTTTCTTGAAATATGCGGCAGTCCACTCCAGCACGTCTTTGATGGTCCATCTCGATGGCGTTTTGTGTTGTGGTTCCATAGGAATTGGTTCTTGCGCTTCCAGTGCGGCCTCGAAACCTGCTTGAACAGGCAGCTGTAGGCATCATATCACATGAAGCGGCTGCATCTAGTGCCGATCACGGAATTTAATCAAAAGAATTTGCCGGATTGTGCGAGGAGACATCTAGATAGTGAATAGGCTGTCTAACGAGCTGCTTACAATCACTCCAAGCCCTATGCAATGGAACGAACGCTGTTCGGTAAAAAGATCGGAAGCTTCCGACCTGTGCAGCAAAAGGTTGCTAACGAGGCCACCGAAATCTTGGCCTAACAGCTGATGGTCTACAAGGCCGCGAAAATGATCGATCGCGGCCAGAGAGTCTTGACAGAAGCATGCAGGGCCAATTCCTTCGTCTCCGATGTCGCTTGCAGGAATTGCGACGATGCAACCCCGCATCTTCGGGGTGTACCGCTATGCCATGGATTACGACGTGGAGCGGTATGGCAAAGATTGCAGGTTTTTGCTCTTAGGATGAGGCACTTCGGAATCTCTTCGGTCGATCATTTCGAGAGAATGGGGGGTAGCTTGATTCTGGAAGGCTTGAGGCCCTCAAAATGTTCCCGTCCGAAGTCTTCACACGTTTCAAATGAATCGGTCCACGGATCTCCTTTTGCCGGGAGATCCTTCGAGCCGATTTGCTTTGGACGCCTGCCGGACGGTGTTACACAAACCCATGTCCGGTTAGATCATTTTTTCTTGCTTATTTCCAGGTCCAAAAGTTTTTGGAGTTCTTCCTTGATCTGCTCCAATGATATCAATGTGGCTTTCCTGGACGTGGTGATGACTTTGCCGCGGAAAAGCCCGTACTCCACAGTCTGCGGATAATGAAAACGACGCTTGGACATTCTCCTCTTGTCCAGCCACGGAGCCTGATGAATCGGAAGATAAAATGAGAAGCGGAAGGGCTCCAGCACTATATGGAAATGATAAAGATCAAAGTAGCCTTCTTCGAATTCCACTTTGCATTTGGGGGTGAGAAACATCCGGATGTGGTGCTTGTTTCCTCCGGTCTCTTGTTCCCATTTCTTCTTGGCTTCGGGAGACAGATGATAAATCTCCCTGTCCCCGCGGCGCACATAACTCACGGTCAGACAACTGTGGCCACTCTTGAAGAGCTTTTCCAGGGTATTATGCTTTAATGGAAAGAGCTCCGTGCTGGTCTTCGTCTCGTGAACCAGATAGCAAAGGAAATAGCAAGCCCTGACAATTTCCTTGTCCGGGGTTGGCATTGCATCCATATCTTCCAGGGCAGCGGTGTGAAAGCGCACCTTTTCCGGGAGAACGGTTTTGGTCTCTTTCGGCTTCTTGGGTCTCTGAGGTGGCCTCGGGGGGGGGCCTAGCCTGAATCCTCCCCGTGTTTTTGGGAGAAACGGTTTCAGTCCCTTTTCTTCCCTTTTGTACACGATGATAGGATCTCGCCTTGGTGGCTTCTTAGCCATATTTCTCTCCTTGCACTGCCGCGAGCTGTCCGTCAATTTCCGGTCGATCTCAGGTTCCGGCCAGTCTTCGCTCGCGGTTGAAATCAGTGTCCTCTGACAACGAAAACCAAAACCGATTGATAGGCATAGTGCCTTTATGGAAGCTATCATGCCCGCCGGTTCGTAATATTGAACCAGAATTCAAGCCTCGGGCCTTCCGGCACCAGCGCGCCCCCCTTCAGTATCCGATCAGGAGATTTCCGGGGGGATATTGTTCAGGTGGATTATAGTGAACCGGTGTAACAGAGGATTCCTGAATCTCTCCGTCCGGATTCCGTCATCGTTCGATTCACCTCTAAACGTTTAATCCATAGGAATCAAGAGAAATCGTATCATCATGGGTGAATCGCCGCCTACATTCATAACATGATTGGACTGCCGCAAAAAGTCAACAGATGATTAGTCGGTGAAGGTGCAAGAATTTCATGAAAAAATCACCATCAGGTCCACACTTCGCAGTTGCGCGCTCTTGTGTCGCTGGCTTTGATTAGGGTTGCCTAAATCATCATTTGAGAGCTATAAAGGTTCTTTCGGAGGTTCACAATGCAAGCAGTCGATTTGTCTCTCTTGGAAAACAGAAAAGCTCTGTCCGAATACGAATCAAAACAGATTCTGGCGCGGTATGGGATACCTGTTACCTCGGAAGTCCTGGTGCGGCAGGAGAAAGACCTGGGACCCGCGATTCGAAAAGTCGGTTACCCCATGGTTCTTAAAGGCTGTTCGCCTGATATTAGCCACAAAACGGAAAAAGACCTCGTGCGAGTAGACATAAGAACCGAAGACGAGGCGATGCAGGCCTTCAAGTCCATATTTGCCCAAATAGCCGGGCCCGATGCCGGGGTGCTGGTTCAGGAAATGGTGAAAGGAAAACGTGAGCTGATGGCGGGGATGACGCGTGATCCTCAGTTCGGCCCTTGCGTGATGTTCGGGCTCGGTGGAATATTCACGGAAGCGCTCAAGGATGTTTGTTTCAGGATGGCCCCACTCAACCTTCACGACGCATTGGAAATGATGAAAGACATAAAGGGCCACGAGATTCTTGGCCCGCTGAGAGCGATGCCGCCAGTGAACAAAGACGAGCTGGCGCAAATCCTCATGGCAATCGGCCGAATAGGAGTGGAAAACGAGCATATCAAGGAAATCGACATCAATCCCCTGATAATTTGCGAAGGACATCCCGTGGCAGTGGATGCGCTGGTAGTCCTCGTGTGAACTTCTCGCGACAAAAACGAATCATTCATATCCCTGTCAAAGGCTCTAACTCTGCAACCCGCCTAATACCCGAAGGAATCCCTAAGTGAAATTCAAGGAAATCGATCACACTTGCTTTGCCGTCAATGGCCGGTAGTCTGAAAGAAGCCCGATAGATCTACCAGGGGATTCTGGAT